>JAEYSJ010000025.1 GCA_023434855.1 Bacillota bacterium
GTAGGGGACGTTCCTTTTTTGGCAACTTTATTGTGCCAAAAAAGAAACGTCCCCTACTGTCTCCCACTGGATGTCTTCGCCATAGTCAATAGTATTAACTTATGAATACAAAACATGAAAAAAGGTCGTCCGACAGGCGAGCTTTTAAGATGCCTATACTTATTTTTGTGTATATGACTTTTTAGTGAGCTTTTTTGCAATTTCAATGAACACACCCTTCAGTTAATTTTTTCCCACAATTACGACAAAAAATAAATGCCTTCTGATTTAATTCATTGCAACTAGGGCACGATTTTAAATATAATCGAGTGGGTAAGTATGCTATTTGAGGTATCCCAATCATTATACAAGAAAAAATGACAACATCTTTAATATCTCCGGGATAGGAAAAACCTCTCATAAATGCAGGATAACCAAACCATATAACGATTGCCAGAGGAAGAATAATACCTAACAGCTCAGGGCTCCATTTATAAATAATTGAATGCATTTTTGTTGGTAGATCTTTATTACTGTGAGCCCCACACTTTGGACAGAACTTGTAATAAATTATACTGTACTTGGGACGGCGGTCAAAAAATAATTCTGCGCCACAGGTGCTACATATTTTTATCATCCCTTCACTCATAAAGCACCACTCCTTGCTCTTAATATATAATCCATATAAAAAGTCTTTTTCAATAAAAATTCGACTTTATTACATAATTTCCTTCACTTTGTAAATAAACGCAAGATGCAATTTCAAACTATTGTTCGTAGCTATTTATCCTTATACTTGAAACAGACCCAAGTTTATCAATCCGCTTGCAAAGACGCTTTTGGAAGGAAACCCTGATCCTATGTCAAATATAAAGAAGACAATAGGGGACGTTCCTTTTTTGGCACAATAAAGTTGCAAAAAAGGAACGTCCCCTATTGTCTCCCCGGCAAATTTCACGGCAGAACAATAAAAAAGCCCTAGCCATAAGCTAGAACCCTTGATTTCATATGGTGCGCCCGGGAGGACTCGAACCACCGGCACGCGGTTTAGGAAACCGCTGCTCTATCCGCCTGAGCTACGGGCGCAAAGAATGTAGATATTATAAGGGTTTGCAGAATATCACATAATTACCTGTAAACTGTGTCCTCTGCTCTACTCGAAATATTATAGCATTAACATAAAGCCCTGTCAATAAAGGGTTCATTGGCATTTTCTCCAAACAGTAGAAGAGGTACGGTTCATTAGTCTTATGCTCTTAGAAATACCAGTAGTAGGCTTATTTTTACAATGATGGGCTATATTAGGCTATATATTATAAGTATGCTGCAGTCCTTCCAATTAACACCAAATTAATTCCTGAGTTGCCTTAGTTAATTCATTTTTAAATTCATCAAATTCCTTACTGGGAGATTCGCCCAAAGCTGTTGAAGCAATGAAGCTTACGGGTATGAAGAAAAATACCTGGTACAATCGTGTTAAAGAGTATGAGAAACAGGCATAAAAGCCTGTCCTTTTTTTATCTAACTTATGCTGTTTTGTGGGCTTATTTTTCGTTTCACTCATTCTAACCCAATAATATGTAAAAAGTCAGGTTTTAACAGGTTATTTTTTTAAAACTTCCAGCATATTGTTAAGTTATGTTAATTTAATTGCAACTTATTGCAGGTAGTTCACGTAGAATATTGCTGATAAAATTTAGGTTTTACTAGGTTTTTCGCAAGTTCTCTGAGGCTATTCCTCATACGGAATCACCAATATAATTCAAGGGTATGTCCATATTTCCCAACGGTAGTACCTTCATATTTAATACTAGCAAAGTAATCACCTTTACGATAATGATGTTCTTTTAAGTCGGCATTATATACTTTATTTTCACCATGAAGCTCCCAGCCTTACCTTGTAAATTCTTTATGGTAGTACTCCATCACTTCAGGATATTCGCGTTCTGAAACGTAATGATTAATGATACTTGCCGCGCCATCCTTACTATAGTCGTAATGAGAGTCCTGGACAGCATCTGGCAGTGGTTTTATTTGAGCCATTTCCTTTCTCATATGGTCTAGAGCCACAAAATGCGTCTCATGTTGATGTTCACGCCATTGTAAGCCTGTAACCCAAGTAAATAATATAAAAGCAACTATTAATCCAAAAATAGCCTTAAGCCATGTAGGAGAGTTTTCATCAACTTCAATCCTTCCAGGGAACTTTTGCCACCAGAATCCGTTTTGATTTTTTTTAACTATATTAATAACCTCCTAAAAAGATTCTCAGGTTATTTGCAGGTTATTGTAGGTTTATTTGCATACTATTACATGTCCTGAACTTTAATATTTTGGTGTTTTTATGACAAGTCCTATATATAATAATAGAAGATGTCCTATTTCCGCCAATTTCCGCTCAATCCGCAATAATAATAAATTAGCAACGAACTGCGTTGCCGTTGGTTCTTGGATCGGTGCTGGACGTTTGCAAGGATTGATATTTTCGGCGTGGTTTAAATTTTGAAATAATTGGATCGGCAGCTTATAACAAAAGTCACTGTTGCCGCAACCAGTTTTTGACAATATTACCCTCATTTTCGTTCGTTATTACTTTTTTCATCTGCTTTGTTATTTTTCAAAAGACGATAGAACAAATACAGAACCGCATATATGCACCAAGCAATTGGATTACCAATGAAACCCCAAAAGATTAGATATAATAAAATAAATACATAGTCCCACTTCATCAGCCATAAACCATAAATTGCTATAATCAAAGGCAAAAATGCTAGGTATTGGGTATAACTTCTATAAATTTCTTTATCTTTTGATAAATACAGTACAGATTCACTCACAAAATACGCGAACAAAACTATCTTAGAATGATTAAAAAAGGTATAAACGCTCTCCATCCATTTCTCATCGTTCACTAAAACCAACCCAATACCCATCCAGAAGTTTAAAACAAAGCCTAATGGTGCTATTGTTAATACAGCGTTAAATATCCTCAACTTCTTCCTAGAGTTCATTTGCTCTCCCCCTAGTTAATTCTTAAGTTGTTTAAGTCCTTCTGCTTTATTGGATGGAGGTACTGAAGGAGGTGTCGTGATTAGTTAATACTAAAAATGCAATCGTCAATACCAAGTATAAAAGATAAATTGGAATTAAGCTTAAGATAATAAATGCAAATAATATGACTTTGATAATCGCATCCAATTTACTCCTATATTTGCGCTCTGTTGTTTTATTTTACCAAATAATATAGCAAAGTCAAAGAAGGTTTTTCTGACCCTCTTTGACTTTGCTTATTACATTTTAAAATCCAGGAAAAAAGCGACCAAACATATTTAACTAAAGCATTTGCAAGTTTTCAACTGTTCTTTCATTCACTACATTGCCGGTATTTAAAGTAGTTTTAGGTTCGATAAGCATTACATGGACTTCTTCATCTGCAACCGGGAGATGCTCCACTCCTTTCGGAATAACGATAAATTCGCCTTCCTCTACCAGGACATCTTTATCTTTGAATTTGATTAATAATTTTCCTTTTACAACAAAAAACAGTTCGTCCTCATCTTTATGATGATGCCATACAAATTGTCCTTTTAATTTAGCTAATTTAATATAGGAATCATTCAATTCTCCGACAATCTTGGGACTCCAGTATTCTGTAAAAAAACTTAATTTCTGTGAAAGAATTACTTTATCCATGAACTATTTCCTCCTCAAGATACCGATTGTATTTGCTTTCTATAAATTGTAATTTTTTCCTGCTGCGGTTATAAAAAAACGGTGCAATTCTAACCATTGCACCGTTTATGTCAAGCCAATTTTTACTAAAATGTGAAGTTTATTACTATCATACAACCCCAAATTT
The DNA here is from genome assembly GCA_023434855.1 of Bacillota bacterium. The sequence goes on from JAEYSJ010000025.1 coordinate 3,839, forward strand.
CTCCAGTTCATATACTTGCTGCTTTGTTCGTCCTGATACATTGCATTTTCCAATACCGGAATCATTTTCTTAACATATTCAATATAGTCTTTATCCTGGCTTAATGCGGGTTTTCTGTCTTTAATTTCGCCGGTCACAGTTTGTATAGTATCAGTTGCAGCGTCATAAATACCAATATCCATATCTAAGGTAATGTCCGTTGAGCTGTTTTGCGCCGACCAAATGGTATCAGAATGGACATAAATCAAATAATCCGCTCCAAGGTTTTTAACAAGAGTTTTCAGCTTCTTAGGGGTAGGTAATTGCTCTTGACCAATTCCCAGGCTGTCCATATTTTTTATTACCATGTCTTCAGGAATAACCTCAGCTCCGGCAGCGACTAATTTATCTTTCACATTATTATTGATGAGCTTAATACCGGCAATAGCATTGCTTTCTTTTATAGCATTCTGACTTTCGGGGTTAATCGAGTCATCATTAATATCACCTGTTGGCAATATTGCTATTTTGGAAGCAAAAACAATGCCGCTTGTTAGAAATAGCATCAAGAACAATATCAGCAACACCAATAAATATTTTTTCATAATACAATACCCTCGTTTTATTGAACTTTGTTTATACGTTATGTTATTTCGCCAATATTATTCTACTTCCTCCTGGTAATTTAAAATTGCCGACCAAATAGGCTCTCCTTATATCTAAAAAATTACTTTGCTATAAGGTTATAGCACAATACCGGGGCTATTAGAGTGGTTATCAATACTAGAATCCATATCCGGCCGTTAAAAATATTATAATCAGCTAAAAGTCTTTCCCAGGAATGACCTGCCACATAATGACCAAATATAAATTCAAAAGCTACGGTAAGAACTAACCAATAAACCCCTACAGCTATCATTGTTTGCGTTCCATAACCTTTACCGGATTGCAAAACGAAGAAATAGGTTACAAGCAATATCAAAAAACAAAAAATAATGCTGCTAATGATATGTCCTAGTTGCTGTCCGACGCGTAAATTAATATACTTCTCACGAATAGCGCCATTGATAATTGCCAAAACAACCATAGTAAACCAAGTACCTGTTGCAGGAATCACCGGAAACATTCTTTTCACTCCTTATCGTCTTATTTTACTCAGGTTTCAAATATATTTCAATCCGTTCTTTTCCCCCGCCCAGATTATTTCTTTTTAACGAAATCGCACCAATTTCTCCTGTTTTTCTTAAATGGGTTCCCCCACAGGATACTTTTGCAAAACCATCTATTTCCCAGTACCTTATCTCATTATCCGGGTCACTGAAATTACTAATTATATCTAAGTTTAAATCAATCAGATTTTTTATTTTGCTCTCAAGAACGGGGAAAATTGCCGATATATTTCCTTTCCAGAAAAAATCTACTCTTGCTTTATCCGCGGTGATGTTTGCTCCTATCTTTTCCGGCCGGTCGTAGTGTTGATAGACTAATTCTAAAACAAGTTCTGCTGCAAAATGCAGTTTCATTATTTTGTAGCGTTTTTCCCAATCAATTTTAATTAGGACATCGTCAGCAGTCTTTAAACAATGATTCTGCTGGATAGTATAAAAAATTTCTTTGCCCTCTTTTTGCGCTTTAATAATCTCATATCCACCTATCGAACCTGAATCCGACTGCTGACCTCCGGAAAATGCAAATGCAATTGTCTGGTCAACGGTTATGGTATCATTGGCAACATTTGTAACCTTTGCATCTATTTCAGTTAAATACGGGTTTTCCCAGAATATTTTTTTTACCATAATATAAATCCCTTCTTAACTATTCATCTAAAATATTGTGCTGCAAAGAAAGATTATTGTCTAATTCTACTTCCGTCCTGACAAAATTCGTTTCTTTAAAGAAAGTATCGTATATATTAATGGATCCCCGGTATAAGTTATAAGATTTCCCTTAACCCTGCCACTGAGGAAATATTAACGATAATGGAACGTATTTTCCCATATAGTCACCTCTGCCACCAAATAATAGTTATATTATCCAGTCTTTGGCAGAATCCTTTATTTCGGTTCGAAAACAATACTGATTCTGTACATATATACCAGAAGATAATAATTTCACTTATTCATAATTCGACAGCACGTAATTACAAAAAATTTCCAGGTGATTGAGTTATTATATTAATAAAAAAATGGGAGGAAGCAAAATTGACCAAGGAAGACTTCTATAAAAAAATTGATGAGCTATCATGCAAAATTTATGATTATGATACCAATCCACTAGAAAAAGAGGAATTGTTGCAGCAATTGGAAACTCTTTGCTACATATATTTTGAGCAATAAATGTCTGAAAGGATTAAATTACACTATACTGAGATGCCACAACATGTATAAAAGGTACAAGCATTATTGCCTGTACCCGCGACATCTCTGTCTTAATGTATTTCAATATATGAATATATTTGACTACTTAGTGAGGGTTACACCGTAAAGTCCATAACCAGTGGCTGAAGCATCGCTATCACCGGGAAGCACCATTTGACGAAACTGTCCGTAAACATAGCTGTTGTTACCTTGATAAGCGGCCCCTTGAAGAAAAAAAGCGGCAAATCCGGCAACTTGTACATTACTTGACCCATTGACTGCAAATGAAGTAATAACTGGGCAAATTACGATTCGACCGGAATTATTTTGTACCGTGCTGAAGGTGGCAGAGGGGTCAAGACTGAGACGATATGAAACTCCCTGGCTGGTAGGTCCTGACATATTACCGGTCTCAGTCGGAATCCAGTCGCCAATATGAAATGTACCTTGATATCCATACATTATATTATTAAGATACGTGCTGGCACCTGTTCCCCCAAGAGCCAACGCCTGAAAATTGCCATCAAATCCGCCACCACCACCAAGTTTCAACTTGTAGGTTTGACCAAATACAAAATTCTGCTTCACTACGCCGAATGGCACTATTCCTACTTTTCCGCCGGAATAAGTACTGACCTGAGCAGTAGCGGCAGCCGTCACATCAGAAAACTGCTTACCCCATATATTGGCGAAGAAGAGTTTTACATTCCGGTTAATTGTTACGGTCAATGAAGTATTATTGTTTGACAGCGCCGGTTGGACTACATCGCCTGTTTTCCCATTTAAGCCTGCATAAGTATTAGCTTCTGTTACGGCCTGACCAGGTCCTTCCGGCAGTTCTTGCGCCCCGGCTAATGCTGCGGCATCCGCCGCTTTGGCTATTTGAACTTTATTAAGATATAAAACGCCAATATCTACAACCATGGCAGCAATGCCACATAGCGCAATGAGCGATAAAGCTGTTAAGACGGTAGCAGCGCCCTTTTGATTGCTTAGCCTGTGAAGAAAAGGTTTCATTATGGCTGCCTCCTTATTTTTCCCCGGTTTTATCTTCATTGTATTGCTTTGGTTTTGTATAAACAATAGGCAAAAATGCCTAAAAACCTGGGAAAAATTATTCAATTTAATGATCAGTACTCCAATCTAACATAGTTCATATATGACTGTACCATATATGAACTATTATTATTTTTGCCAATTACTACTTCAGTTGTTTACAAATGCCAACTGATTTATTAGCGATTGAAAAGTAAGACACAATCCTTCAGCATAAACAGGGACAAAAATCTTAATGATATAGATGACAGCATTAAGAGAATGGAAAGTATGCCCTGCGGCAACACTATGATTAACGATATGGACAGGTGATACATTTGCCGATTGTTTAACATAAAAAAAGCCGGCGTGCCGCCGACTCGTAGTTTGGGGTAAATATCATTATCTTTGAAAATATCCTATGCTTTTACTGAGAAAATAATTTCGAAGGTTGTCCCTTTGCCACATTCAGATTGAACATCTATTTTCCCCTTATGATGTTCAACAATACTATTGCAAACCGCCAGTCCTAGTCCGGTGCCATTCTCCTTGGTAGTAAAGAAAGGATTAAAAACCTTCTCCAATACCTCCTGTGACATACCGCAGCCGGTGTCGCCGATGGATAGAATTACGTTGTTATCCCTCTGTGCGGTGCTAATCGCTAATGTGCCCCGCTCTTGCACGGCTTCAATTCCATTCCTCGATAAATTCAAAATTAATTGTTTGATTTCCTGGCTATCCAGGAGTAACTGGGGTAAATCATCCTGAAGCTCCAATATATAGTTCACGTTATTTTTTATTGCGTCAGAAAATATGAGCGGGGACAATTCATTAATAATAGTATTTAAATCTGCGGGAACTAAGTTGCTTTCTTTTCTTCTGGCCAAAGACAGAAAATCTTTAATAATTTTTTCTACCCGGCTGAGTTCCGCAAGGATAATATCATACTGCTCAATTTTTTCAGTAGTAGTTGCCGCCCCTTGTTCCTTTTTCCGAAACATCTGCAAATAGCCCTTAACAACCGTCATGGGGTTGCGAATTTCATGGGCCACTCCAGCAGCCATTTCACCTATTAAATTTAAGCGATCCAATTTTGAGATCTCGTTTCTCAAGCTTTCGAAATCGGTAATATCATTAACAACAAGCATAGCCCCTTTAATTTTCTTTTCAGAGTTTTTTAGAGGGGCTGCATTGATCAGAGTTGATCTTTGCGCCGCTTGTTTTACGTATTGCTTGAAAGTAGATATTCCCTTAAGAGCTTTGTATATAGTACTGCTCTCCCACTCTATTCCGACAGCTTCGATTAATAATTTGGCAGGCTTCCCAATAAACTGGGATTTATCTTTTCCCGCAAGATATAATTTTTGATAAGAATCACTAATGACAGTTACTATTTCAGCATCGTCAATAAAGACTATGCCAAGGGGACTCAAGTCAATTAGTTGCTGTAGCTTGGCATTCTCATCAATATATTTTTCTTGCAGCATCTTCTCTGTAGTAATGTCCTGCCAACAAACTGCCAACCCGTTCTTAATTGGCGACAGATGGTATTTGAGCCACTTTTTGGTCTTAGGCAAAAATATCTCAAATGAAATCTTCTTCTGTTCCTGTATTGCCTCATGATATTTATCATCTATTTCAGTTCCTATTAAATCGGGAAACTCCTGCCAAAGAATTTTGCCGATAATATTGTCGCTACTATACGGAAATATACAATTCCAGGACCTTTCTGCGGCATCATTAACATATGTAAAGCGCCAATCCTGATCAAAAGAAATTATCGGTACCTCTATATTCTCAACAATATCTGTAAAATCCATGGGTAAACCTCCACAAAACACAGTATTACCATAATTACTTTCCATATTTCCATTAGGTAGATTATCCCATATATATCTTTTTCTGTCAACAGCTTAAGAATTGCTCGCGTATGCGTATTAAATCTTCGAAAAAATGGTACATCCCTCATCTTGACAATAATGACAAAATATACTATAATTCACGTATCAAAGGGGAGTAATTAATATATGTGCTGTCAACATAACGGCGAAAGCCTGGTAGCACCCGCAATTTTGCGTAATGAGACCTTTGGTGCCTTGAATAGCACCAGCGGTCTTTTCTTTTTGCCCCTGATTTCAGTTGGGAGGTCATAGTAATGCCTGGTATCTACTTAGCATTATTTGTGTCTGTAATTGTAATCTATTATAGCTGTGAACTTTTTGTCAACGGCATTGAATGGATCGGAAAAAAATTCAATATTGCACAATATGCCGTAGGTACTATTCTGGCAGCTTTGGGAACCGCACTGCCAGAAAGCGTTGTCACCTTTGTTGCTGTAGCTTTCAATGCAAGCAGTGAACAAAAAGCTATCGGTGTAGGTGCAGCATTGGGCGGACCACTCGTACTTGGCACCATTGCATATGCTGTAGTGGGTGTGTGTATTATTCTTTTCCGCAGAAGACGTGAATTAGGAACAGATATTGATATTGACAGCAGGAAATTGAGCCGCGACCAGTTGTGGTTCGTGTCTATCTTTATCTTTAAAGTATTGTTAGGCTTGGTTATTTTTAGTAGTAAGCCTTTGGCGGGCTTCTTATTTTTAGCGGCTTATGGACTATATTTTTTCAAAGAAATGCGAACTGAATGTCTAGATGAGTGTGCAATAGTCGAACCCCTTAGATTTCAGCCTTCTAAAACAGAACCAGCAACATTTTGGGTCATAGCACAAACGCTCATAGCACTGGTACTTATATTTACCGCTTCGGATTTGTTTGTAAAAAATCTGGAAACAGCAAGCAGCCTTTGGGGCATATCACCTCTCGTTATTTCTCTTCTTTTGAGCCCGATTGCCACGGAACTACCAGAAATTCTAAATGCTGTTATCTGGGTAAGACAAGGGAAGGAGATATTGGCTCTGGGAAATATTAGTGGAGCAATGATGATACAGGCAACAGTCCCCAGCGCATTCGGCTTGTTCTTTACTCCCTGGTTGTTTGATGCGCATTTACTCTGGGCAGGTGTCGTGACACTCTTATCTGTTATCTATCTACTGACAACACTGAAACGGGACAAACTGTCACCTGTGAGTTTAGTCTATGCAGGAATCTTTTATGTCCTTTTTGCTGCAATATTTTTCTTAAAATAATTTAACTAACCGCCCCCGGCAACCTGTATCATTATTATAACATTTTCTCCCAGATGGAAAAAAGAAGTTTTTTTGCTATATATAGCATTACTCCCCACTAATCCCATAATATTTTGCAAAAAAGCAGGTTAAGGTGATACTAAACACCTTGACCTGCTCATTTTCTTCTCTGTTAAAATTCAGCTTCTACCACGCCTAAATAGGCTATCCGCGTTCTAACTCAACACTCCGCTTAAACCGGCGGACAAAATAACCGCCTGCCGCAATCAACCCGACTATGACAACAGTTATTACAAGCAGCTCATCGGTGTGCTGCGTAAAAATATGCTCAGCTTTAGGTCCAAAATAATATATCAAAATACCTTCTAATAAAAAACGCTTGCCTCTTCCGATGAAAGATACGACAATAAATACCGGGAGGCTGATTTTCAGTGCTCCTGCGCTAATACTGACAAACTTATAGGGGATGGGCGACAACGCTGCAAGAAAGATGGCCCATTTGGCGTTTTGGGCGGCAACTGCCCGGATTTTTTCTCCATATTTTGCCGGCAACATCTTGTTAACTGCCGGCAAGCCAATTTTATTGCCGATCCCATAGCCGATAAAGCCACCGGTAACTGAAGCGATGGTAGCCACACACCCGTAATAAATCGCATGTTCCGGTTGTGCCATGGCAAGTGGAATCAGCAATATATCCGGTAAAATCGGCGAACAAAAAGATTCTGTAAAGGCTGCTACCGCCAAACCGCCCAATCCCCATTCAATCAAAACCGAAATTAATGCTTCCATCTTGCC
>JAEYSJ010000053.1 GCA_023434855.1 Bacillota bacterium
GTCTATGCCACTCCACCAAACGGCTATTTTTATTTTGGTATACTGACGGATTTGGTCAAACATGCGATTAATCCAGGCCACTTTGTCACCACCTACCGAATTCGCGGCAAACTCGGTAATCATAAAAGGCTTAGCAAACAGCGCATCATATTCAGCGTACAATTTCGGGTATATTTCATCAAATTCCCGCCACTTTTCTCCGGGAAAGTATGTGCCGTTATTATAGCCTGTCAGGCCGATAATATCGACATATTCATCCCCCGGATAGTACATCAGGTAATGATTCCACTTGAAATCCGGACGGGAAACATCATGAGGGTTCCAGACCCACAGCACGTTGTCTACACCGTTGTTGGCGAATAAAGTGTGAAGATAGCGCCACAAGGCTACATACAGCTCAGTATCCTTGCCGGCATAATAGGCGGAATACCAGCACCAGTCGCCGTTCATTTCATTGTTCAGGCGAAAGATTATAGGATGCCCAAAAGCCTTAATACTCTGAGCGTATGCGGAAAAGTAATCATCATATTGTCCGTCCAGAATGGCGTAAATAATACTGGCGTTGTCCTGACCTGCTGACCCGGACTGCAACGCGTTTGCTGTATCAGTGTGCACGGTTTGCAGTGTCAATTCAACATAGGTTTTTTGGTCATAAGCCTGCAGCAACCCTCTTATTGGCAGAGGCTCATCAAGTGATTGGTAACGAATGATGACCGGAAATTTATAGTTGAGGCTATTTTCCAGCTTTACCAGGTTATCCATAAATTCCGGTGCACTGGGTTCGAAGATGCCCCAGCGCAGCGGGCTGTCACTGCCAAAATATTTCTGGTAAAAAGCCTGGGTTTCAGAGTTGATGTCGGTTTGGGATGAAGTAAATTTTTTGTAATTGCGGGCGGTGCCCTGACGGTCAAAAAAACTGAAACTGTTTATTATGTCCATTGCATTGGCAATAGGCTGGCTGGATTTAATGAAAATGGTGTATACTTCCCGACTGTTTTTTACTACTTCCGCGCAGGTGTAGTAATTTTCATCATTAGGTACCCTGGCCAGCTTGTGACGGGTCCATTTGAGCAAGTGAACCTTGGCGCCGTTCAGGTAGAAAGTTCGGTCAGCTTGTATGGTATAGTTTTTGCTGTCGGCGGTAAAGCGGTTGCCGTATTCAATATACTCTTCGGCATTAGAGACTGTGCCTGTGAAGTTGTCGTAATACACTTCAATCCTGGTAGTGTCGTCGCTAATTACGGTACGTACTGCCGATAAAAAGGGATCGACGGACATGTTGGAGGGATAGCGGAGGCTGTACCCATTCGCATAATCGGTATATTTATTATGCCCGGCGTCGTACTGCTCAATTTTTTTTAGGTCATCGCCGGGTTGTCTGCCGCTATCATCATTAACGGTAATACCGTTTAAAATATAAGTGGTACCGGGTTGTTCGGCCAGAGCGGTGCCGGTAAAAAATGAGCCAGGTAGTAGACAGAAGAAAACAAGTGCAATAATCCTTTTTTTCAGAGAATATGCTAAGTTCATGTAATTGACTCACCTCAATGTAAAGTAGTTATTGTTTACTTCCACAAAAATGGAGCTTATCCTGCTTTGGCAGGGAAAAGCAGGATAAGCGCAGTTTAGTTGGTCTGGCAAAAAGGGTGGACGGGATTTCGCTGCCATCTTCGCAAGTGCTAGAGTCCCGTCCACCCTTTTTGCCGATTGCTGATAAAAACTTTAACGCATTCTACTATAAGAAAAACTAAGTTCAGCCCGGCAAGAATAAAGCTGATTGCCGGGTCGAACTTAGTTTCTCTATATTGAGTGTATTACATACAATACTGCCAGCAGAACAGGCTGGTGAATTAAATAAATTAGTAAGGAATGGCGTCCCAGGTATTGCAGGCTGGAAATGGGCTGAACAAGGGGCAGGCGGGGAAAAAGCGGCTGTTTTTCCGGATACAGCAATTTTCCCGTCGCTGCGCCGATCAGTATTACTCCATACCATGGAAGCAGCGGATAATAGTCCAATGACACAAAGTTTGGCGTTACCAGCCCCAATGGAAGAAGACACGGGTTGGCAATCCTCACTTGTCCTAAAAGGTTGCCGGCGGTAATGCATAAAAAACCCCCAATTCCAAGGTATCCTGGTGGAAGCTTGTTAATAAGCGGGTAGGACAATATGCCACAAGCCAGCAAATGCAGAATGCCAAACCGGATATAGGTTGTTTGGTTATAAATATAAGTGACTGCAGTAATTGCCATGCCGGCAGCCAATACAATTAGTCCGCGCCGCAGCGAATTTCTTCCCATGGTCCCGCTGATTCCGGAAATAAGCATAAACAGTATTGCGGATAACTTGCCTTCATAGTACCAAAAGCCATTAAGGTAGGAAAGGCCATAGCTAAAAAAATCAGTCAGATCAACAATGGTATGAAATACCACCATTAAGAGGATGGCAACTCCTCTTAAGAGATCAATCTCAAGGATGCGTTCATTAAACCGGTACATATGAACAATATGCAGCCGTAGTGACGTCCGTCGATGATACGGCCAGCCTGCAGAAAGTATTAAAGATATACGGAGTGCTAACTTTTCTCAACACAATAATAACCCCTTTTTGTGTTAGTATTAAGCATAAAATTTAGTTATTATTATATCATATTAAAAAAGAAAAAATCTTACATATTTGGTTTTATTAAGAAAACAGCATGGGGAGAATGACCAGGTAAGCAGAAGTAAAAGGCGGACAAAAAATTAATGAAAGTCCTAATCCTGAATAAAGAATATTGTATACATGTTGATAATAAAGCAGTATAATTATAAATAATTAACACTAATGCCGGAAAAGGCTTTGTTTTGTCGTGGCATATATTATGGCAGAATAAGGGGGTCATGCGTTTATGAAGATTTCGATAATCGGCAGCGGCAAAGTCGGTGCGACGCTGGCATATGCTGCGGTGATGAAAGGATTGGTTCGGCAGATTGTGTTGGTGGATGCCCAGGCCGAACGGGCACAGGGGGAAGCACTGGATATTTTGCAGTGCCAGGCTTTTACCCATCAGACTAAAATTTCTTATGGCAGCATTACCGATACGGCGAATTCGGATATTGTGGTCATTACAGCCGGGATACCCAGACGGTCGGGAGAAACCCGCGATATGCTCATGAGTAAAAACGCCAAATTAATTGCCGACATTGTCAGACAGGTGGCTGATTGCAGTCCACAGTGCATTTTATTTATGGTTACAAACCCGCTTGACGTGATGACTCAGTTGGCATATCAAATATCCGGTTTTCCGGTGGCGAGAGTTATCGGCATGGGAACGGTTCTGGATACAGCCCGCTATCGCGCCCAAATTGCTGCGGCTTTCGCTGTTGATGCCAGAGATGTCGACGCCTATGTTATCGGCGAGCATGGCGACAGCATGACGCCGGTTCTGTCCAACATTCGTGTAAAAGGTCTGCCGCTGAGTGATATGCCGGATTTTAGCAGCAAACGATTGGAGAAAATTGCCCAGGAAGTAATCTGTGCCGGCAAGCACGTTATCGAGCTAAAAGGGGCTACCGTTTATGCACCGGCAACGTCCGCCTGCCGGGTGCTTGAAGCCATCGTACATGACAGTCAGGCTATTTTGCCTGTATGCACCTTCAACGAGCGCTATAATGTCTGTGTAAGCATGCCGACTATTGTCGATCGTAAGGGTGCAGGTAAAGTATTTGACCTGCAGCTTAATCCAACAGAACAGGAGCAATTTGCTAAATCTATTAATAGTATCAGGACTTCCATACGGGAATTAAACATGCTAGTAAAATAAAAAAAAGTGGGAAAACTAAGTACATCGACACTTAGGAGGTGATACTTAGTGCGAAATTCAGGCGAAGGCACTGACCAGGGCGAACAACATGGTGGCATGTCCGGAATTGTTAAAGGTAAAGAATCCAAACAATCCAACAAAAACAAAAAGGTTAAGTAGAAAGAGGGGGCGTCCCCTCTTTATTATTTGTACATGAGAAAAATTAGTGTTAAAATAAACTTAAATTCTTCACCGTTCGAAAACGGAACGTTTTTCTTAGGAGAGAAAAAATGGTTGAAGTAAAACTGTTGGAGCCTGTTCATGCCGAGGAATTAACCAGGGTATATATTAAGAACCGTGAGGCACTTAGACCTTTTGAGCCAATCCGGGAGGAGCAGTTTTATACTGTACAAGGTCAACGGGCTATTATTACCAGTACACTGCATGATGATGAGAATTATTTGTTTGGCATTTTTAAACAAGACGATGGTGCTTTAATTGGCCGGATTTCGCTTACAGGTATTATAAGGGGTACATTTTTAAGTGGCTATTTAGGTTATTGGATTGATGCCGGACAGCGTAACAAAGGATACATGACTATGGCCATAATGCAGGTAGTGGCATTCTCGTTTATCGGCTTAAAACTGCACAGGCTTGAGGCCAATGTTATGCCATTTAACAAACCTTCATTGAAGGTTCTGGAAAAATGCGGCTTTGAGAAAATTGGCCGTGCCAGCAAATATTTATGCATTAATGGCATGTGGCAGGATCATGATTTACATCAGCTCATTAATGAATACATGTAGTAATATACTTACTAGTTGTGTTATTATGGAAGGATAAAATACTAATATCGCGAAAGTAAATATTAGTAAAAATAAAAAGGAAGCACATGCCGCTGGCCATGCTTCCTTTTGTGTTCAGAGTAATAGGTAGGTAAAGAGCCCGCAATGATCTACGCTACAGCCAATGCCCGTCATTACATACCTATACGCAATCTTTCGACTACCCACAAGCATTACACAACCAACATTGACCTTTGCTCGACTGCCCAAGATACCTATGAAACCTACTGCAATCTCCCGACTGCAATAGACCCCTGTAAGATTCCCGGGAAAACCTTCGGAACCCCTGGCAGTCTTAGCTCGACCACAATACATCCCTTTTGACCACACGACAACAGTTGGGCTGCCGTACAGCCTTACAAGACATACCGCAATCTGCCCGCCGACTAATGCCGAACCCGCAGATCCGACACCAATCTTTGGCCGACTAATATCGAGCCCTTGCTGCAGGACCCGGTACCAATCTTGGCTCAACCATTACGAACCCTTTACACTACATATTATGGTTGCAAAAAGACCATGCCATACCTGGTAAAACAAGGAAATATACAGTACTTTAGAAAATGACGCTATTTAGCAGGAAACGATACAATATTGTAGAAATTCATCAAAATTACTTCTATTGAATTAAATTTGCAGATTTCTATGGGCCCATGTCTATTCTTTACGGAAAGTAAGCCTTTAAAGCAATGATTTTCGGCGACCAGACCGTGGCGGGATACCAGTTAATGAAGCGGTGTCAGAACTGATGAACTGCAGCGGGACGCAGTTTGATCCATAAGTTCCGAGGGGTTTTTACGGTTATATCTTGATGAATTTATATATAATAACAGCAGTGTGCATAAAGATTTATCCGAAAATGTAGTTGGTTCAACAATTAATACTTAGTGTTATGTTGAGGCATGGAAATAATGTTAAATGTTGAACCAAATAATATATGGGGGTGCCCGAATGATTCAGGATGTGAAGAGAATTTATGTTGAAAAACATCAGGCCTTTGCAGTTGAAGCGCAGAGCTTGTACCATGATTTACAGGATAATTTAGGGATTCACTGTCTGCAGTCCCTGCGTCTGATTAACCGCTATGATATTGCCGGTATAACCGATGAGGAGTATGCCAAAGCGCGTAATACAATATTTTCTGAACCGACAGTTGACGACGTTTATGATGAAGTTTTACCGGTAAATCCGGCTGACAGGATTTTTGCCCTGGAGTTTTTGCCTGGGCAATATGATCAAACCGCGGATTCCGCGGCCCAATGTGTGCAAATCCTTACGCAAAAAGAAAGGCCATCGATTCTTTCCGCCAAAGTTATTATTCTTTCCGGAAATATTTCCGCTGAAGAGTTCGTAAGAATAAAAAACTATTGCATTAACCCGGTGGAGTGCCGTGAAGCCCGCCTGGACAAGCCGGAAAATTTGGACCTGAAAGCTGACGTTCCTCCCGATGTGGCGGTGCTGGATGGTTTTATTAACCTGACGCCTGATGGGCTGAAACAGTTGATGGCTAAACTGGGGCTGGCAATGAGTCAGGCTGACCTGGCGTTTTGCCAGCAATATTTCCGGGACAGCGAAAAACGGGACCCTACTATCACGGAAATCAGGGTAATTGACACATATTGGTCAGATCATTGCCGGCATACTACTTTCCTGACTAAAATTAAACATATTGAAATTGCCGATGGCCATTTTGCCAGGCCGGTAGCGGCGGTATACGAGCAGTACCTCCATTCCCGTGAGGTTGTCTATGGTGATGAGGCCAGGGATATTTCCCTTATGGATATTGCCCTTATGGGGATGAAAGAACTTAAAAAACAGGGACATTTGACTGATTTGGATGAGTCGGATGAGATCAACGCCTGCAGTATCGTGGTAAACGTGGACGTGGACGGCGTTAATGAAGAATGGCTGGTTATGTTTAAAAATGAAACACATAACCATCCTACTGAAATTGAGCCTTTCGGCGGCGCGGCCACTTGCTTGGGAGGGGCCATACGCGACCCATTATCCGGCCGGTCTTATGTGTATCAGGCTATGCGGGTGACAGGCAGCGGCGATCCCCGCACCAGCGTGGATGCGACATTACCCGGCAAATTGCCGCAGCGCAAAATTACCCTGGGTGCGGCAGCAGGATATAGCTCCTATGGTAATCAGATCGGTTTAGCAACCGGTCAGGTAGCGGAAATTTATGATGAAAATTTTGTGGCCAAGCGGATGGAAATAGGTGCAGTAATTGCTGCTGCGCCCAAGCACAATGTTGTGCGGGAAAAACCTCAGCCCGGGGATGTAGTTATCTTGCTGGGCGGTCGCACCGGACGGGACGGTTGCGGCGGAGCCACCGGTTCTTCCAAGGAACATACCGAAGAATCACTGGCAACCTGCGGCGCTGAGGTGCAAAAAGGCAATGCGCCTACTGAACGAAAAATTCAACGGTTGTTCAGAAATTCCGCAGTCAGCCGTATGATTAAAAAATGTAATGATTTCGGGGCAGGCGGTGTGTCGGTTGCTATCGGCGAACTAACTGACGGTTTGATGATAAATCTGGATGTAGTGCCAAAAAAATATGAAGGGCTGGATGGTACCGAACTGGCGATATCCGAATCGCAGGAGCGGATGGCGGTAGTGGTGTCTTCCGGCAATGTCGCAGCTTTTCAGCGTTTGGCCGATGAAGAGAACCTGGAAGTTACTGTAGTAGCTGATGTTACCGACAGTAACAGGCTACAGATGTTGTGGCGGGGTAAAACTATTGTAAATCTCAGCCGGGATTTTCTTAACACGAATGGTGTTAAACAGGAAACAGAAGTGGCTGTCACTGCTCCCAACGAACAGGAGAACTACTTTAATATTATGCCGCAGGCAGTGGCTGGCTTGCTGCCTGATCTGGAAAGGGCCTGGCTGGCTAATATGCAGGACTTGAATGTTTGCAGTCAAAAGGGTCTGGTGGAATGCTTTGATAGTACGATTGGAGCAGCCACAGTGCTAATGCCTTTCGGGGGTAAATATCAGACCACACCGGCTGAAGGCATGGCAGCCAAAATACCCGTTCTGACCGGGGAGACTACGACGGCTACCATTATGACCTATGGCTATAATCCCCGGTTGGCAAAATGGAGCCCCTTTCATGGGGCATTATATGCCGTGGTGGAAGCTGTTGCCAAAGTTGTGGCCATGGGCGGCGATTATCAGACGATTCGCCTCACTTTGCAGGAGTATTTTGAAAGGCTAGGCCAGGAAAAGCAGCGCTGGGGTAAGCCTTTCAGCGCATTATTAGGGGCATATTACGCCCAAAGGCAATTGAAAATCCCGGCTATCGGCGGGAAAGACAGCATGTCTGGTACCTTTAAGGATTTACATGTGCCGCCAACCTTGGTGGCATTCGCTGTCAATGTGGCGCCTGCCGCT
This sequence comes from Bacillota bacterium, assembly GCA_023434855.1. The sequence goes on from JAEYSJ010000053.1 coordinate 8,030, forward strand.
GCCATTACATCCCCTGAATTTAAACAGGCCGGCAGTCAGGTAGTGGTGGTGGAACTTCCCCGGGACCAATATGAGGTTCCAGATTTTTCGGCTCTTGCCGGCAATTACACCAAGATAACGGGAATTATCCGGTCCGGCAAAGTTTTGGCTGCTCACGCTGTAGGTTTTGGCGGGCTGGCGGCAGCAGTAAGCAAAATGACTTTTGGCAACAGGATTGGTATTGCTTTTAGCAGCTGCCTGCCGCAAGAAAAATTATTTTTGCCTGATTACGGTTCACTGGTATTGGAAGTGGCTGCCGATGTGGACTTATCCGCAACATTTGACGGGGTAACCTATAGCCTTCTGGGGTATACCCAGGCAGAACCTGTTATTACCATTGACGGTAGGGTGATAGATATAGCCAGGGCGTTCGCCGCCTGGGAGCAGCCTTTGGAAAGAATATTCCCCACGCAGGCAGCTGTTGACCTGCCGAAGCCGCAATTTGACCCCTTTGGCGGAAGGACTATCCATAAGCCGGCTGTGAAAATTGCCAGACCGCGGGTGCTTATTCCCGTTTTTCCGGGGACTAACTCCGAATATGATTCAGCCAGGGCTTTTGAAAAAGCAGGTGGTTTAGCGTCGACCTTCGTTCTCAGAAACCTCACTGCCCAGGCGGTGGAGGAATCTGTTGAGGCTATGGTAAGACAGATCGACAACTCTCAGATAATTATGCTACCCGGCGGTTTCAGTGCCGGAGATGAGCCTGACGGTTCAGGTAAGTTTATTGCCACTTTCTTTCGAAACCCTAAGGTAAAAGAAGCTGTCATGAAATTTCTGCAACAGCGGGACGGTTTGATGCTGGGTATCTGTAACGGCTTCCAGGCGCTGATTAAACTGGGTCTGGTACCTTACGGCGAAATTATTGACCTGACGCCGGACTGTCCGACTTTGACTTTTAACAGAATTGGCCGTCACATTTCCTGTCTGATTAATACCAGAGTAGTCTCCAATCTGTCACCCTGGCTTAGCAAAGTGCAATTGGGCGATATTCATACCATTCCTGCCTCCCACGGCGAGGGGCGTTTTGTCGCCAGCCCGGTCGTAGTTGATCAATTACGGCATCAGGGCCAGATTGCCACTCAGTATGTAGACTTCGATGGTCAGCCCACTTATGATATTCGTTTTAACCCTAACGGTTCGGACGAGGCTATTGAAAGCATCACCAGTCCGGACGGGCGGGTGCTGGGCAAGATGGGCCACTCGGAGCGTATTGGCCGTTATGTATTTAAGAATGTACCAGGTACAAAGGACCAGCAGATATTTGCAGCCGGAGTAGAGTATTTTAGATAATTTTTATGCATACTAAAATATAGCTCGTCTGGCAGAAAGGGTGGACGGGATTTCGCTGCCATCTGTCGCAAGTGCTAGAGTCCCGTCCACCCTTTCTGCCGATTGCTGCAGTTGTTAAGACAATTTATTGTCGCTGGAGTGTAAAACATGGCAGAGTCAAAAGCTGAGCGGGAAAAATTCTCATCAGGCTTAGCGGTGTTTTTTGCCACGCTGAGTTCGGCGGTGGGCCTGGGGAACATCTGGAAGTTCCCTTATCTCACCGGACAATTTGGCGGTGGCGCTTTTTTGCTGGTATATTTGTTGTGTATTTTATTTGTCGGTCTGCCGCTTTTGCTTGGCGAATTCTATATTGGCCGCAAGACCAGAAAAAACGCGGTAGGTGCGTTTAGACAATTAAAGCCGGGCACCGCCTGGAAATACGTTGGTTCCATGGGCCTGGCTGCTGTGTACCTGGTTATGTTTTTCTATAGTTGTGTAGCCGGCTGGGTGTATTTCTACTTATTCAAAGCGCTCAAGGGTGACTTTGGCGGAATTACCTTGGAAACGGCCAAAACCCAGTTCGGCAACATAGTGGCCGGTTCGCTGCTGCCTGTTGTGTGGCAGTTTGTTGTAATGGCAGTAGTAGCTGCCATTTTGGCGCTAGGAGTTAAAAAAGGGATCGAGAAAATCACTAAAACCTTAATGCCGTTGCTGTTCATCTTGATTATTATTTGCGATATCAGGGCGCTGACTTTGCCCGGCGCTTGGGAGGGTGTAGGTTTCCTGTTCCGGGTTGATTTCAGCAGACTTACAGCCGCCGCTATTTTAACCGCTTTGGGGCTGGCGTTTTTTAAGCTGTCCCTGGGGATGGGCAATATGATTACTTACGGGAGCTATTTTACCGAGGACAATAATATGTTTGCCACTGCTGCCAAGGTGGCCTTATCTGATACGCTGGTATCCCTGATGGCCGGTGTCGCCATTTTTCCTACGGTTTTTTCTTTTGGAATGGAGCCGGGAGCCGGCCCGGGTTTACTATTCATGACCATTCCCCTGGTGTTTTCTCAATTACCGCTGGGTAGTGTCTTATTGGCCGCCTTCTTTTTCCTTACAGCCATTGCCGCGACAACTGCCATGCTGGCATTGGTGGAAGTGCCGGTAGCCTATTTTGCCGAAGAAAGAGATATGTCCCGTCCGGGTGCGGCTATTATAAACGCTGCTATCATTGCCGGCATAGGCGTATTGGCAACTTTGTCGGCAGACAAGGATGGTCTGCTGGGTGGCGTAACGATTATGGGCAGAGGTTTTTTTAGCTTGTTTGATTATGTTTCATCCAACATTTTGATGCCTGTAGGCGGTCTTTTGGTTGCCATATTTGTTGGTTACATAATTAAGAAGGATGAATTGCAGTATGAAATGTCCAACCATGGTGCGCTGAATATTGCCATACTGATGAAAGTGTTTTATTTTATTGTGCGTTTTGTGACACCACTGCTGCTGATTGTGGTATTCTTAAATTCCATCGGGCTGATATAAATGTGCCGTCATATACTTCTGTTTATTGCTAGAGAATGCCGGCTGTTCTCACTATAAATTCAACTAAGAAACCAGCATATTAATGCTGGTTTCTTAGTTGAATAGCACCGTGTTTTTTCAAACGTAACTAACCTATAGCGGCAATAAGGGTGACTGGGAAAAAGACGGTTTGATTTATGGCATATGGAGCAGTAGCTGTTGTTAGTTTTAATCCAATAACGATTGGAAGTTGACTAGCGTTAGTAACTGGTGAAAGACCGGTAACAGTTAACGGGCCGACAAAATCTACTACTCCGGTATAAATATTACCATTAACACTAGTAATTGATACCGTTTCACCCACTACAATCGCAGTTTGTCTGTTCATCTTCATACCTCCCATTTTTAAATGTGATATATCTTGGATATATCACTGTATAATATTCATTTAATTATGTTCATGTGCTATGTAATGTATAAAAATGACAATCACGATATTGTAAGTTGTTTTTATGGTAAATCTAAAAGGGAAAAAAGCTGGTAGAAAATTACCGGCTTTTTTCCCTTTTAGATTTGGCTATGTCTTCCTAATTGGCTAACCGATAGATGCAATTTGATTAAAAGTGATAAATATAATTTGACCTGCGGTATATGTACCAGGTCCGGGAGCTGTCAGTTTTAGCCCAATAACTAATGGAAGCGGTTGATTGGTGCCTGGGGGAACATTGGCAGTCAGTGGGCCAATGTAATCTACTACTCCGTCAAACTGGATGGAGTTGGCAAAGATTGACACTGTTTCACCCACTACAATTCCTGCTTGCCTATTCATCTTCATTCCTCCTGATTGCTTATTGGATCATATCTTTGATATATCCAAAGGTAATATATTCATATAGGTGTGCTAATGCCTATGTCCTATATAAAAAATTATCACAAAATCAAGAGGGACTTTGATAAATGGAATTACAATTAATGCCTCCACAGACTTACTTTTATCTTTACTATACTGCAAGTGTACATGCATGTCAGGATATTTCACTCGCGATACTTGCACAATACAGCTTTAATTGCTCCGTAATCCACTTCTTCAGGCAGGGCATCTTTAATGGGGCGCAGTTTATCGGCACCCAGTTCCTTGATTTTAGTTAAAATAAGTTGCTCGTACTGAGGCGGAATAAGGCGGTCCCAGTCAACAAAATTGCCTTCAAGACTGCAGCGGACCAGATGATTCTCAATAGTGGTCAGCTTCAAGTCTCTGGTTTTGGCAATTGCCTCAAGGCATTGCCCTTGTTGGTACATATTCAAAGTAACAATATGGCTGGGAGTCTCATCATTTTTATCAACTGCGGGGCTCTTGAGGGATATGCCATGTTTGACAGCATAATCATGAATAACCGGTAAAAATTCCGGTGCATAACGTTCCAGCTTTACTTCACCGATGCCTTTTATAGCGCGCATCGCCTGTAAATCTGCCGGATAACGCTCGCACATTTCTTTTAATGTGCTATCTGCGAAGATAACATATGGCGGAACCTTTTCCCGTTGGGCAATAATTTTGCGCACTTCCCGCAGCATATCGAACAGAGAGTTGGGGGCTTCCTGATTTTGTTGAAGACGTTTACGGACTTTCTGCAGTACTTTTGCCTGGTTTTTTAGTACCGGAACAGCTTTGGACGCGACTTTAACAACCGGATATTCTCCTTCAGTCAATGTCAAATATTCTTCAGCAATCAACATGTTGATAAAGTCTTTTATTTCCTGCAAGGTATAGTTTCTTAGCAGGCCATGGGTAGAGAGGCTGTCGAATTTAAGCTGGAGTATTTTTTTATGCCGGGCACCTTTCAGCACATCGGCAATCAGAGAGGTACCATAACGTTCCTTCATGCGTATAATACAAGAGAAGACCTTTTGGGCTTCAACGGTGATGTCGGTAAGTTCACTGTCTTCATTACAGTTGCTGCAGTTGCCGCATTCGGCAGGTCCATCCGTTTCACCGAAGTATTCTAAAATATAATGGCGCAGGCAGCGGGTGGTATGGCAGTAGTCTATCATTGCCTGCAGTTTGTTGAATTCAAGGGATTTGATTGCAGGAGCTAATTCGCTTTGCTCAATAAAAAATTTTTGCAAGAGGATGTCCTGTGGAGCAAATAGCAGTATACATTCACTTGGATCACCGTCCCGTCCCGCCCGGCCGGCTTCCTGGTAGTAGGCTTCAATATTTTTGGGCATGTTATGGTGCAAGACATAGCGTACATTGGATTTATCGATACCCATGCCAAAAGCATTGGTAGCCACCATAATTTGCAGTTCGTCGTAAATAAATGCCTCCTGGTTACGGATGCGTTCGGCGTCGTTCAGTCCTGCATGGTATATGCCTACAGCATAACCCTTGGCATGCAACAGGTCATACAGGTTGTTTGCTTCTTTTCTGGTGGCAGTGTAAATAATGCCGGAATGATCTTTGTTGGCGGCTACGTAATTCATGATATAATTTTGTTTGTTTGCGCCGCGTACTACCGTAAAGGAGAGATTTTCCCGGTTAAATCCTGTCATGTAGATATTGGGCTGGTTGAGGGCCAATAGACTGATTATATCATGACGCACATCGCCAGTCGCTGTGGCAGTAAATGCGCCGATAACAGGACGGGGAGAAATAGTATTGATAAACGGCCCAATGGCCCGGTAACTGGGCCGAAAATCGTGGCCCCACTGAGAAACGCAGTGGGCTTCATCAATGGCAATGAAAGAAATGGGCAGGTTGACGACTGCCTCCCGGAACTGTTCGGATTCCAGGCGTTCAGGAGCAATGTACAATAGTTTGTACCTGCCCTGCCGAGCATTAAAGATTCGCTCATTGACAGTATTGTAGGCCAGGGAACTATTGATGAAAGAGGCGGGTATGCCCAGGCTGCCCAGGGTATCCACCTGGTCTTTCATTAAGGATATAAGTGGTGATATAACTAACGTCAGTCCGGGAAAAAGCATGGCCGGAATTTGAAAACACAATGATTTTCCTGCGCCGGTCGGCATGATGGCCAAGGTATCTTTAGCCTTTAACAGGCTGGTTATGATTTTTGCCTGACCAGGGCGGAAATTGTTGTAGCCATAATATTTTTGCAGTATTTTTTGAGCATCTTGCAGCATAGAGAATACTCCTAATGACCATAATTATATAATTAAACCTAAAACGAAGCAGGGGGTGCATTCTTTGCAGTTGAATGCCGATGTTTTTCTTAATTGTCATGCCCGGATATTGGGTGTATAATTTAGCAGTAGCAATAATATGTAGCCGAGGGAGGTTTTAGCATTAATTTTAAGGAGATTGTCTTAGAGGATAAAGCTCTGTTTGATGAATATTTCCGGCAGCGCCGCTATGAGAATGCGCATTTCAATTTTACCAATCTCTTTATGTGGCGTAAAGCTTATAATATAAAATGGGCGGTCGAAGAAAACTGCCTATGTATCATGGCAGGCAGGGGAGACAGCTGTTTCGCGCTGCCACCCTTCGTTCCCCAAGGGGTAGACATGACTCAGGCGCTCAATAAAATGATGGCGCATTTTGCACAAAATAGCTGGTTATTTGAGCTGCGGGGCGTTGAGAAATTTATGCTAGATATGTTGGAAGCGGTTAAACCAGGTTCTTTTAAATGGGTGGCTGACCGGGATAATTTTGATTATGTTTATTACGCCCAGGATTTAATTGAGCTGAAAGGCCGCAAATATCACAGCAAAAAAAACCATGTAAACAGCTTCAAAAAAGCCTGTCAAGGATATAGTTATCTGCCGCTGACAGCAGATCTGATGGCAATGTGCCTAGAAATGTTAGCAGAGTGGTGCGAGAAAAAAGATTGCTACCAGGATGATATTCTGGAAAGCGAAATGAATGCCATAATTGAAGCCCTGGAGAATTATCAGTATCTGGGTTTAGAGGGCGGGGCCATCATGCTGGACGGTAGAGTTGAGGCGTTCACTTTTGGGGAACAAATTAATCAAGATACAGCAGTAATTCATGTAGAAAAAGCCAACCCGGATGTACGGGGAATATATGCTGTGATAAATCAGGAATTCTGCCGTCATACCTGGCAACGTATGAAATATATCAACAGGGAAGAAGACATGGGCATTGAAGGATTAAGAAAAGCGAAAGAATCGTATCATCCCGCAAGAATGGTGGAAAAATATATTGTTACTCTAAAATAGGATGCTGATACTGTCTTTCTCATGAGAAACTAAGATGAATACACTAAGGCATCAGTTTAATAAATATGTCTACAAGCATTGGATCAAACTGTACTCCGGCATTATGTTTGATCTCGGCGATTGCCTCAGTATGGCACAAGGCTTTGCGGTAGGGACGATCATTAGTGATAGCATCGTAGGCGTCGGCAATTGAGAAAATACGGCATTCCAATGGGATTTCCAAGTCTTTCAGCCCTAACGGATAACCCCGGCCATTCCACCATTCATGGTGTTTCAAAATCCAGTCTGATATATGCGCCAAATCGGGAGCTGACCTGGCTATGCGGTGGCCAATTTCTGAGTGGCGTTGTATTTCTGCAACTTCAGTATCCGTCAAGCGCCCGGGTTTAAAGAGTATATGGTCAGGAATGCCTACTTTGCCAATGTCGTGAAATTGAGCCAGCAGGCGCAAATCAGGCAGTTTTTGCGGCGGTAGGCTGATCGCTTGTGCCAGTCGGAATAATAAGTTCTGCAGGCGGTCAACATGACCTTCTTTGATGAAGTCGCGGGCTTCCAACAGGTTAAAAACTGTCTGCACAATGGCGCTGCGGGTGCTTTGGCTGTGATAAAGCTTTTCCCGGTACATCCTGTTATCGGCTTCTTTTAGTAGGTCGGGAATATTGACTACATCCTGGCTGACCGCGAATCCCAGCGAAATGCTTAAGCGGCGTCCCGGATTTTTCGCATTATATTCTTCTACGGCGTTATGTATACGACGACAGGCGTTTTCTACTACCGGCAGCGGGCAATTAGGTAATATGGCGGCGAACTCATCGCCACCAATACGTGCTACTACGTCATCGGCCCGCAGAAAACTTTTAATTATTTTAGAGGCAGATAACAGCAGCTCATCGCCTGTGGTATGTCCTAGCGTATCGTTAGCCAATTTCAGACCATCAACATCGCAGAATATTATACCCAGAGGAGCATAACGGATATGGCTAAAATGCTGGGTAGCCTTTTCAAAGTAATTACGGTTGTATAAACCGGTTAAGGAATCATGCAGGCTAAGATAGCGAAGTTGCCGCTCCATCTCTTTCCGTGCAGTGATATCACGGGCGGTAATAATAGTGCCGGTAATTTCACCGTTGTTATCACACAAGGTTTTGCCGACTGCTTCAATCCAGAAAAAATGATTATTGGTCTGCAAAAGACGAACTTCCACATATTTTATCGTGCCGGCATCAAGCAGCTTTTGAAAAGCGGTTTGAGCCGTAATTAAATCATCTTTGTGGATAAAGTCAAAGACCGATCTGCCTAAAACAGGTTTTTGGAGTTTTAAGGCATTATGGCAAGAAGGGCTGACATATTCCAAATTGCCATCAATATCAGTCAATATAACAATATCCAGCATATTATCAATAATGCAACGTAATTGCTCAAATGATGGTATTCTGGTAATTTCATGCTCCATATCGCGGGACTCTGCCTTTCACTTTAACGGAATAATTCATAGAGGCTGCTTTCAGTCTCTTTTTTATTTCTGTATCATTTAATGAATTAATAACTATTTGGGTTATTTGGGTTTAACCTGTTGATTATTTGCGGCTAATCGAAAGTAACTCATGAAATCTTGAAAAAAGATAAAGTATATTAAATAATTCGGGAGATAATTAATGTTTCCTGCAAGATTCCAGACTATGCGGTAAATAAGAGGACTGGAATTCCGGACAAGTGGACATATTAGATGAAGGTTAGGCGGTGTCAAGTCTATTGGTGCTCACAACGAGCCTTGTTTGATCGTGATAGGGTTTATTGCCAGGATTAATAATATATTTGCGAGGAGTTAACTATTGTGAAGATGTTGTTACAGCCTTTGCCTGTGCGAATTTTTCACTGGATTATGTTCTTTTGCATCATGTTGCTTTTATTGTCAGGACTGTATCTAAACCACCCGCCGGCGGAAATTAGGTTGAAAGTAAGCTTAATGCGAAAAATACAGCTCTATTTTGGATTTTTATTGCTGCTCAATTTATCGGGGCAAATATATTATTACGCCGTCACCCGAACCTATGCCGAAGTGTTATTTTTACCCCGGGACCTTGTAAACTTAAGAAGTTTTGCACGATATGTGCTGTTTATTACCGACAATCATCCCAACTTTGGACGCTATAACCCCGGGCAAAAACTGTTATTTACATTATGGGGATTGGCGGTGCTGCTTGCCGGTATAACCGGTATTGTGCTTGTATTTCCTGATAATACCCTGCTAATACAGCGCTTTGTGGGAGGGTTGCAAAATTTAAGATTAGTTCACTTTGGCATTGCCGCTTTTTTTGCTATGTCAATACCGTTGCATCTTTATCTTGTGTTCACAGAAAGTCCGGTGAAGCTGCAGGCTATATTTACCGGTTATGTCGAAACAGGAAGCGGCAAGCAGGAAAATACCGGTTCATCTAAAAAGTTATAAATTCCAAACAGGAATAAAAAGCCCCGGGGGTGGCCATAATATTCCTGAGGTGGGAGTGAATGAGCAGAAAGCATAAGTTCAATATCGCACTAATCGCTGTTTTAGCTGTAGTTGTTATTACGGGAGCATATACGTTATTGCGGCCTCCCGCCCCAAAACCAGTACCTGAAACACCTGGGGTTCCCGTTCCTTTGGAGCAGGTTCCGCAAGCCCCTGTTCCACAGGCACCACCGGTAGAGCCTATTCCGGGAGCGCCAATTTTTGATATCAATAAATATAAGGCTGAGCCAGTAATCAGCGTTTGGCTGGCAGACAAAGGCTATGTGGAAAGTATGCCTCTGGAAAAGTATCTGGAAGGTGTAATTGCCAAAGAGATGGAGCCCGATTGGCCGGTTGAGGCATTGGCTGCTCAGGCTATTACATCCAGGACATTAACAATTAGTGCCATAGAAGCCAGTTCTATTAAAAAATTGCATGATGCAGATGTGAGCACGTCAAAAGATGAATTGCAGGCCTATGCACCTGAGAAAGTAAACAATACAGTAAGGGAAGCTGTTAAACGCACTCGCGGGCAAATATTGCTGTATGGTGGCAGCTTGGTAAATTCCATTTACAGTTCCTGCAATGGGCAAATTTCAGCGACTAAAGAGGAAAGTTTTCCTAAAGAAATAACTACACCTGCTCCCTACTTTCAACCGGTGACAGATACCTGTTTTGAATTTGCACCTGCCAACGAGCAATATTGGACAGTAAAGATTCCTGGGCCGGAAGTGGCGGCTGCTGTGGACTATCATGGCAATCCGGCCGACATAACCATCTTACAGAAAGGCCCTTCCGGGCGCATCTTATTTATCGGCGCAGGGGATAAAAAAGCGTATGGTTCAGATTTCCGCAAGGCAGTAGGTTATGACCGCCTTAAATCTACGCTCATTACAGAAATGACTTATGATGGCCAGAATTTTATATTTAAAGGTATGGGTTGGGGCAACGGCGTAGGCCTATGCCAATGGGGGGCGTATACTTTTGCCCGGCAAGGTTGGAAAGCTGAGGATATTGTTAAGCATTATTATACCGGTGTGGAAATACATAAATTATGGGAATAAGCTCATAATTTATGGTAATATTTACCGGATTTGAAGCATAAGCATTCATTAATGAATGCTTATGCTTATTCCTAAGCCGAAAAGGTTCTTAAATTTTTCCCAGTTTTTGAAAACGGATGTTTTTTTAAAGCTTGTATTTTTTCGCTGTTTTATTGTGGTAGGAGGTTTGTTTTGTTATGGGACCAACTGGGCAGCAATTTCCGCCTCGCCAATATTTGTACCGGGTATCCCGGGCGATGGCCAATCCTACAGAACAGTACTTATGCCAGGTGGTGTTTGATAACAGTGTAGCTCTGGCGGAAATTCGCAATACTCCTTTTCGCAAGAGTATTGAGGCAGAAAAAGTCATCGCTCCCGCTATGAAAGGGTTGGGGTTTTTACATTCGGTAACTAACAGGCAATATGAGCAATTGTTTAAACGCGGCCTTAATTTTGAAGTTGATTTTTATCATCCGGAGTGGGAAATCGCAGTGGAAGTAGAAAAAGGGGAAATTAATAATATATGGAAAAATATTTGTAAGTTTGCAGAATCACCCGTTATCAGGCATGGTGTACTGTTGGTACCAATTGTTCGCCAAGGTCAGCAAAATACCAGCGAGTTCTATAATAACACCATTAAACGCCTGTGCAGAATTGAAAAAATATTTTCCTTAATAGACAGCCTGTTAATAATTGGATACTAGCACTATTTGTAATCTTTGCGTAGGCAAATGCATATGATAAATAGTGGAGAGGCAGTTGTTGAGACGCCTCATCCAAAGAGGCGCCGCTTGTTCTGCACACTGGTTGCAGCAATGAGCGGCGCTACGGCTGTTTATGGCTAATAGTTTTCTCTTGGTGTCCTTGGCGGTTATAGAATGTTTTTGTATATTTAAGGCTAGAAAATTTGGCAATGATGTAAGATTACGCTATAATATATTCATGTTAAATGAGGGAGATAGCAACAGAATGAACAGCGAAGTCAGGGCAACCAACGTGGTTGTTACAGTTTTGGGTGTCCAGCGCGATATTGATGGTGAGGAAAATGCCATTGAACTGGTTACTGTGGGACGATATTATCGCAAGAACAATGTAGACTATATTACCTACCAGGAAAGTGAAATTACCGGTATGGAAGGTACCGCTACCATGCTCAAAATATATGATGATCATGTAATATTATCCCGTACAGGTAGTGTAGAGCATAAGCAGGAATTCCGGCTGGGTGAATGTTGTAAAAGCACTTATGTTACCGCTTATGGCCGTATAGAAATGAGTATAATGACAAGCAAACTGACTGTATCTTTCGGCTCGCAGGATAATACAGTTGACAGAATTGATATAGGCTATGAATTAGAATTAGACGGGCATTGGCAGAGTGCTAATACCTTGTCGATCATTGTACGGGGGGAACAAAAAAATGGACATTAAAGATTTACTGCATGATGCAGTTCAGCAGGCGGCGGCACAGGCGATTGCGGATGGCGCTTTTAGAGCGGAGAATTTGCCGCAGGTTATTCTTGAGGTTCCGCCGCAAAAAGAATTTGGGGATTTTGCGACTAATTTTGCGATGCAGGCTGCCCGGGCTGCAAAGACCAATCCCCGCGTTATTGCTGAAGCGATTGTAGCCCGGTTATCCGGAAAATGGCTTGATAAAGCAGTGATTGCCGGACCGGGATTTATTAATTTTTACTTAAAGACAGACTGGTTATATGATATGCTTAAATCCATATTGGCACAAGGAGAATGCTACGGCAATACTCAGGTTGGCGACAACAAACAAGTACAGGTGGAATTTGTCAGTGCCAATCCGACTGGCCCGCTGCATGTCGGACACGGACGGGGTGCCGCTGTGGGCAGTACGCTGGTCAATCTTTTGCGGGCGGCGGGATATGATGTTCAGGCCGAGTTTTATATCAATGATGCCGGAAATCAGATTGATAACCTGGCAGCATCGGTTAATGCCCGCTACCTTGAACTGTTGGGACAGCCTGTAAAATTCCCTGAGGAGGGCTATCACGGACGGGACATTATTGATACTGCTCAGCGTATTATTGACAGTAAGGGAGACGCCTACCTTAAAATTTCCGCAGAAGAGCGGCTGGCTATTTTCAAGGAATTGGCGCTCACGGAAAAACTGGCAGCTCTTAAAGAAGATTTGGCAACATTTAATGTTAATTTTGAAGTATGGTTTAGTGAACGTTCTCTTCATCAAAGCGGTGCAATTGCTGAAACATGCCGAGTCTTAAAAGAAAAAGGCTTTATGTATGAAAAAGACGGGGCATTATGGCTCAAGTCCTCGGCATATGGCGATGACAAAGACCGGGTAGTTATCCGGGATAATGGTGTGCCGACTTATCTGGCGGCAGATATTGCCTATCATCGCAATAAGTATGAGCGGGGCTTTAAAACAGTGATTAACATCTGGGGTGCTGACCATCACGGCTATATCAGCAGGGTCAAGGCGGCTATCGCAGCCATGGGGTATAACCCCGACGGACTGGAAGTGCTGATTCTGCAAATGGTAAGTTTGTATCAAAACAATGAGCTGGTGAAGATGTCCAAACGTACCGGCCAAGGTATATCACTGACTGAGCTTATTGAAGAAGTTGGCCGGGATGCAGCCCGATTTTTCTTTATTATGCGTTCCATTGACAGTCAACTGGACTTTGATCTGGATTTAGCCAAATCCCGTTCCAATGAGAATCCGGTATACTATATCCAATACGCCCATGCCCGTATTTGCAGTATTTTCCGGCAGGTGGCCGAAGCAGGTATAATTTTGCCCGATAATTGGGCAGATGTTAACTTGAATGTTCTTACCGATCAGACAGAAATTGATTTAATAAAAAAGATGGGTGATTATCCGGATGAGGTGTCCAGCGCAGCCAGGGAACGTGCAGTGCACCGGGTTGCCCGGTATGTTCACGACTTAGCCGGCCTGTTTCATGCCTTTTATAACCAATGCCGCATTATCGGCGTTGATTCCGAAGTGCAGAACGCACGCCTGGCGCTGGTCAGCGCAGTGCAAAATGTTGTCCGTCATGCGCTTGGTATTCTGGGAATAGACGCGCCTGAGAAAATGTAGCTCCGGCTTTAACCGGCGACACGTATCATGCATCATTTACACTAGAGCTCTAAAACATTTTGTAACAACCTTTTTAAAATAAGGATACGTTTTTTTAAAAATATACATTAAAAGAGGAATTTCCCTCCTTGTGGTGAATATTAGTTTCGAATATAATAGATCTCATTGTTGTGGGGGGACATTCCAGTATGACAAACCAGATTTCGGAAGTTGAGCTGGCATTCCAAATTTTAAGTCAGGCCGGACAAGCTATGTATTTTAAGGATCTAATCAAACAAGTGCTGGAGATGAAAGGCAGGCAGATTCATTCGCTAGCCCATGCGATGGCTGAAGTCCATACTCAGATAAATATGGACAGCCGGTTTGTACATATGGGAAAAGGAATGTGGGGCCTGGCTGAATGGTCGCCCAATCATTGCTTACGATCCACCACCGCCGCTATGGAAGAGGTTGCATCCAGCGTCGAACAGAATAAATCCCGCCGGGCTAAGCTTTTTGAAGAAATCCAGCAGGGATATGTGGACAGTTCGACAGAGCAAGAAAAGCACGGTACAAAAGGAGAAAACTCTTAATTACATTAGTTAAGAAAATAAAAAAGGGTATAATATAGTCAGAGGCATTCTAGGAGGAAATACGCATGGTAAAATATATTTTCGTTACCGGGGGGGTTGTATCTTCACTTGGTAAAGGCATAACTGCCGCATCCTTGGGGCGGTTATTAAAAAATCGGGGACTAAGAGTAACCATTCAGAAGTTTGATCCCTATATAAATATAGATCCAGGCACCATGAGTCCTTACCAGCATGGAGAGGTATTTGTTACCGAAGATGGCGGCGAAACTGACCTTGATTTAGGCCATTACGAACGATTTATTGATATCAATTTAAGTAAAAGCTCAAACGTTACCGCCGGAAAAATTTACTGGTCAGTTATTAATAAGGAACGTAAGGGGGATTATTTAGGCAGTACGGTGCAGGTCATCCCTCATATTACAAACGAAATCAAAGAACGGATTTACCGCGTGGGTAAGGAAGATAACGCAGATATTGTTATTACCGAAATCGGAGGCACGGTCGGTGATATTGAAAGCTTGCCTTTTCTTGAGGCTATCAGGCAGGTAAAAAAAGAAGTTGGTCGTAATGGTTCGTTATATATCCATGTTACATTGGTACCATATATTTCGGCAGCAGCTGAACTTAAGACCAAACCTACCCAGCACAGTGTCAAAGAATTGCGGAGTATCGGTATTCATCCTGATATAATAGTATGTCGCACCGATCATGAAATTTCTCCTGAAATGCGGGACAAGCTGGCCTTATTCTGCGACATAGATGTAAATGCGGTAATTCAAAATAAAAATGCATCCAGTATCTACCAAGTGCCCTTGATGATGCAGGAAGAAGGGCTTGACCGCATTGCATTAGAGAAGCTGAACATTCAGTCATGTGATGCTGATATGGTAGAATGGCGCAGTATGGTAGATAAGATTTTATGCCCGTCCACGACGGTGACTATTGCCATTGTCGGCAAATATGTAGCGCTTCAGGATGCTTATATGAGTGTGGCCGAGTCACTTCGCCATGCTGGTATTGCCAATGACGCGGCTATTAACATAAAATGGGTTAATGCCGAAGAAATTGAGGCTGCCTGTGTTAATCTACAGGAGGTATTCGCCGGGGTAGAAGGCATTTTAGTGCCCGGAGGTTTTGGCGATCGGGGAATTGAGGGCAAAATAAAAGCAATCCGCTATGCACGGGAAAACAAAATACCATATTTCGGTTTATGTTTGGGGATGCAGTGCGCGGTTATTGAGTTTGCCCGTAATGTCTGCGGTTTGGAAGGTGCGCATAGTACGGAAATGAATCCCAATACTCCCCACCCGGTAATTGATTTGATGCCGGAGCAAATGGAAATTGCAGAAAAAGGCGGTACTATGCGTCTTGGAGTATATCCATGCAAGGTAATGGAAGACACATTGACTTACAAGGCCTACCAAGACGAGATAATTTATGAACGACATCGCCATCGTTTGGAATTTAACAACGCTTACCGGGATCAGTTAACGAATGCTGGACTGGTAATCGGCGGTACACTGCCTAATGGCCGTCTTGTAGAAATTGTGGAAATCAAAGATCATCCTTGGTTTGTTGGCACTCAATTTCATCCTGAGTTCAAGTCACGTCCGACTAAGCCGCATCCATTATTCAGAGATTTTGTCAAAGCTGCTCTGATGAATAAGTAAGTAACTAAAACTGTCGGATTTCGACAGTTTTTTGTTATAATGTCCGAAAGAATAAAATTTTATTAAAGGAGGCACAGCATGTATAAAAAATCGGTAGTAATAGTAATTGCTGCATTAATTGCCATTTCGTTGGTGTCCGTGGCCGTTATGTCACCTGGGCTTAGACATAAGAACATAGCTGCAGAGAGGAATAAAATTGCGATAATTTACGTTGAAGGCGTTATTATGGGCGGACGCGGACAAAATACCCTGTTGTCTGAGAATGGCGGCACCGACAATGTTATTAAGCAGCTTCATGAAGCACGCGATGATAATGAAGTAAAAGCAGTTATTCTGCGCATTAACAGTCCGGGCGGGAGTGCGCCCGCATCTCAGGAAGTTGGCGAGGAATTAAAGAAACTTAGGATGTCCGGCAAGATTGTCGTTACCTCTATGGGTGATATGGCTGCTTCCGGTGGTTACTGGCTGGCGGCATGTACCGATAAGATTTATGCTAACCCGGCTACGCTGACAGGTAGTATAGGGGTTTATATGCCCTATGCTAACTGGGAAGAATTATACAAAAAAATAGGTATCTACCAGGAAAAAATCAAGAGTGGACCGCATAAAGATATATTGTCACCTGAAAGAAAAATGACCGGGGAAGAACGGGCAATCATTCAGGCTATGGTAGATGACATGTATAATCAGTTTATTACTGTGGTGGCGGAAGGGCGGAAAATGGACCCGGTTAAGGTACGTGAATTGGCCGATGGCCGTATTTATACCGGTAACCAGGCGAAGGATCTTGGTCTGGTGGACGAACTTGGCAATATGTATGACGCAATTGATGGTGCCGCCCAAATGGCTGGTATTAAAGACCGCCCCGAGCTAAAAGAATATGGTAAGGTTACACCATGGTCAATGTTTTTTGGCGGAAGTGACAAAGTGGATATTGAAAAATTGTTGTTGCGGCAAATGAAAAACGATTTGCCAATTATCGGGCCTGTAGCTTTGCCTGAAAAATGGCAGGTGGAGTAAATGGAAAATAGTGCAGGAAATATTTACGAGAATGTGTATGATGTGTTATTTCAGCCGAGAACAGCTATGCGGCGTATCGCTGAAAATCGTGTAATTGGGCAAGCCTTGGCAGTTTTTACGGTAAGTGCAGTGATACCGATTTGGGCAGTATATTTTGGTCTTAAGGCTGCCGGTATGTCCAAGGCTGTAGACATAATTATCTTCGTGCATGTACTAGGGAGCTTGGTAGTCTGGCTGCTGGGGGCGGCAATATGGCATATGATTGCTGAATTCTTTGGCGGCAGAGGAACGGCATTAGGATTGTTAGCTGCTCTGGGATTTGCCCAATTTCCCAGGATATTTATTGTCCCATTATGGGTGTTGGCTGCTTTAATGCCACCAGGCATAAGACCGCTTTTGATGGTTTTGGCAGGTTTGATAATTATGGTCTGGGCGCTGGCTCTTGATGTAACGGCTATCAGAGAGTCTCATGGCATTTCAGGGGCAAAGGCGGTGTTGGTACTATTGACGCCGATGCTTGCCATTATGGTCTTAGCTGCGATATCCGTTGCGTTAATCAGTACTGCCATTACGCGGTGGCCCTTTTTTGGGAGCTAAGGGCCTGCTAAGGAGTAGAGAGTATGTCCATAATTTCATATGTAAAGAAGATAGCAGATTTTATTTGTCATAATAAAGCTATGCTTATATGCAGCGGATTGTTTGTGGCATATTTACTGCCGTTTATACTATTGCGGCAAAAAGCCCACTTTCCTATTAACGATAATCTAGATTGGTTTACTTGTTGGACGGTGCTGGCTAATAGCGGTAAAGTGTTTACACTCAATAGCACCATAGAGCAAATTATGAATGGTATACCACGCAGCGCTTTACCCAGCGGATTGAATATTATTACCTGGCTGTATATGCTAATGGCTCCATTCCGAGCTTATCTTGTAAATATGGTTATTGTGCATGTTGCCGCGTATGTAGGTATGTATTTGCTGTTAAATACCTATGTTCTCCCTGATAGAAAGCATAATTGGATTGTTTGGAGTGTAGCTTTATGCTTTGGCATTATTCCTTTCTATTCAGTTTATGGTCTGTCTATTGCGGGACAGCCCTTGTTGGCTTACGCTTTTTGCAATATTTACTATCATAACAGAACGGTTTGGAATTATGTGATTATTGCCTTATTTGCGCTGTATTCGTCGCTGCCGCTGGCCGGAGTTTTTATTTGCACAGTACTGCTGGTAGTCTTAATAATTGACAGTGTACGCCTGCGTATGGTTAATCGTGATTTTTTGTACAGCTTTTTGTTTTTAGTGGCCTGTTATTTTATAACCGAATTCTGGTTAATTTACGGTTATGTTTTTAATCACGGGGCTGCTTCCAGTCGCGATGAAATTGACCGGATAATGTTGGGGCAAAGTAAGGACTTAACAGGTGTCCAGGGGCTGATTGCCGATAATTTTATTAATGGACAGTACCATGCAGTAAGTTTGCATAAAATAATTCTTTTTGCCGCATTGCCGCTGGCCCTTATCATTGGGTGTATAAAGAAGGCAAATCTCAAGCTGCTAATGATATTACTAATGGTGGCTTTACTATTTTCCACAATATATGGTTTTCGCTATTGGACGGAGTTTATGCAGCTCACAGCAGGCATAAGCTTTTTGAAAGCTTTTCAATTGCAGCGGTTCCACTGGCTGCATCCATTGCTGTGGTATGTGCTCTTTGCCATGTCTCTAAAGATAATTGTAAAAATAAAAAGATTTGGCAAGATATTGGTCACTTTGCTGATTGCAGCACAAATTTTCTATTTGTACGGCAATAACATTGAATATAGCCCACAATTCAAAGAGGCCGGCATCGATGTTATGGAGAATGCCTGGTTATATGAGAATATTTCCTATGCTGAATTTTTTTCGGACGATCTATTTAGGCAAATCAGTGATTACATTGGTCGTCCTAAATACGAGTATAGAATTGTAAGTATTGGCCTCTATCCGGCTATTACTCAGTACCATGGGTTCTATACACTGGACGGTCGATTAAATATCTATCCTTTGGAATATAAGCATAAATTCCGCCGGATTATGGCTGACGAACTGGCAAAAAATGAAGTTTGGCGGAAATATTTCGATTATTGGGGAATTACCTGCTACATTTTTCCTGCAGAATTAGATTACCTGCAGGTTCGTAAGTCATACAAATTAAAACTGCAGACTCTCCGGCTGGACATTACCGCTTTACAGGCGTTGGGGTGTAACTATATTTTTTCAGCTGCAGAAATAACTAATTACCGGGAGAATAAGCTGGAATTTTTGAAATTATTCAGAGTTGAATGGTACCCCTGGGAAATTTATTTGTATAAGGTACCGCAGGTAACATAAAAGAAAATTAAAGTATTTTTTAACTAACATGTCTTAAGACTTGGCATAGGCCGAGTCTTTTTTATTCTGCATTATAAGATATTCTTGCAGTTTTTGATGAATATCGGGATTTTCTTTCATGAAATTTACCAGATCTCGAAAGGTCTTAATTGTTGTAGCGGAAAGATAATGCTCAATTGCCTCTGCCTCGGCCGGTATATTACAGTCTGCGTATAAGCATGTTAAGAAATCTTGAATTATCTGGTTTCGTGCAACTAAAAAAGTACCTGCCAAGTTGCCTTGCTCGGTAAGGGTTATAACACCATAGCGCTGATAGGCGATGTAACCCTGCTCCTTTAGTTTTCTTAACGCTTTAGTGACAGAAGGCATAGCAACATCTAGCCTGTGACTTATGTCAGTAACTCTTACAACATCTTTCTGCGATGAAAAACGATATATTTCTTCCAGGTAGTCTTCCAGGCTGGGTGTTAACATTGAGGTTCCTCCCTTGCTGGTGTTGGATTTTACTACTTACATATATATTCGACGTTTAGACTCCCATGCTTCGCGAAGCGACAATTATTGAGCCATTTTTTTCAAGTGTCGGTACCGGGAAAAAATCCGATTATATATATTGTGCCGCTGGCATATTATTTAGGTTATTTGTGCAAGCACCTTCCTTCATTAATCACATATTGTATATTAGCCGTGACTAACATCTAGAATATGGAGAGTAGTATGAAGGAGTACGAAAACGGAACGTTCTTCTTAATTCGACCGCAAATAAGTTCGGTAAGTAACACTTTAACTATCGTTAACATAGAATATTATAGAGCAGAAAGGAGGTTTGTGATAGGCTATGGGCTGTCATAGAAAAAAGCATGGTTATCGTTGCCGGTGCAAGCCAAAATGCAAAAGAAAATGTGTAAAGACTTTTAATTCTACTTACAAATTATATGACCACGGTTGTTATTACTCAATGAATATAACCTGTTGTAACTGTGGTCATGAATTTGATTGCCACCGTTATCTGGTGTGCCCCCGGTGTGGTACTTATATGGGTTATGATTACAGCTATCTACAGTATCCGGATTATCCAGGCTTAGACTGCCATCCGCAGCATGAAATGTATATGGATCCTTATCCAACCGGTTTCGAGAGTTGCTGCAAAATGGCAGGAGAAAGATTTGGTATGGACGGTTTCGAGCCCGAGTATGAACATCACTGCTATCATCCGGAATATGATTTTCAGCAATTTTGAAATCGTCCCCCAAAAGAGCATTCTATAAACTAGCCCCGGCCGTTAGGCCGGGGCTAGTTTATACTGTATTTCTTATTTATTCCCTGAACATTAAATCTACTATTTCTATTGCATCTTTATTTACTACTTTATAACAGATTTCCAAACCGCTTCTATCTCCTGCTATAATTCCGGCCGATTTTAATTTGGACAGATGCTGGG
>JAEYSJ010000194.1 GCA_023434855.1 Bacillota bacterium
GTTATGGTGGACTATTACAATGTCAACTGATATATTTAGTATTTACTGTTTGCAGATAATAAATCCCAGCAATAGCTGGGATTTATGGAAAACAAGCTTAGAGCCGGCTTCTCTAAAAAATTGAAACCGGGGCATTCAATACGGAGAAAAAAAGAATTAGAATAATTGCAACCAAAATAAAAAACCAACCACAGTCAGAAATGCCAAGGGTGCTGTTACAGCCAAAGCCCATATTAATCTCCCCTCTCTTATTTAAAGGTTTAATATATCATATTCAAAAATAGGGTATGCTAACCATACACTACTATAAAAAAAAGTCCCCGTCTGAATTTATTAGACAGGGTAAAAGAGAGAAGTAAATGCATTATAAATTATACCGCATATGGCTGGCTTTATTCAATTGTTGTTAATGGAAATTTTTCAAAGTCAGATAGCAGAGCATTAAAACGCCGCCCTATTGGACGGCGTTTATATTGCAAGACATCTCTTTTTTTAACTTTTCTATCAGAGTATAATTAATTGCTGACATATCTTCGGGAACAGCTTCAATGCCCAGTTCCTTAGCAACCTCATACCTTGCACAGGATTCATATCGCTTCTGGCAAAAATCTATTGGGCAAATCATCGAACAGCGACTTCTGAACGGACACATTTATTTCCCCTCCAAGAAAGTATTTTTACATATCTACTATCTCAAATAAATTATTGCATACCAACACCATCTAGTCAATAATGATTATTACTCTCTAAATATAAATACTTCTCTAAATCTCATTATTTCAGGCAATATCTAGGAGTTTGCTGCAAAAGTTATTTTGGTGCAAGCCCGTCCACAATATATCTACATTTATCTAACGATAAACCCTAACAACCTTCTAGCACTTTCCTAATATAAATACTGCCATAATGGTCAATATTGAGGTGTGACATTCAATATTGACCATTATGGCAGTAATGAAAGTAAAATTTTCGTCAAAGTCAAATTATTGGTTGAGATTTGCCTGAGTTTCTGCTGTATGTGCCAATTCTTCCATCTTATCTTCACCATGTCTGTTGTTGAGCATTTCCTGAATTCTATCAAACACTTGCGGCACCATATCAATAATACGATCGAAAATTATGTCTCCCTCAACAGGCATAAACCTTACACCATTTACCGGCGAACAAACTAAAAATCCTACCGGTTTTACACTTACACCCGCGCCGCTACCACCACCAAAAGAGTGCAATACATCCGGACTACTAACTTCTTCTGGTTCATAATCACCTCCACCCGCAGCAAAACCTAAAGCTACGCGAGAAATTGGTATTATTACGGTACCATCAGGAGTTTCTACAGCGTCTCCGACAATTGTGTTAACATCGACCATATCTTTAATGCTTTCCATGGCAGTTTTCATTAACCCTTGAATTGGATGATCAGTCATTGCTTGTTACCTCCTTGCTTTTAAAATTAAGTATACTAATAGCTGCACTTATAACATTACCAATTCTTACACTGAATATGCACCGGAAGTCAATCTCAAACGTGACATGCTCAAAGACCGGAATAACATTAATTACTGGCTGGGAAGTCAAAATTGTCCGGTTTTTCAACCTATTTAGGATCACTCCTTTTATCATCCAAAAAAAACCAGCAAGAATGCCGGTAATTGCCGCATCAGAGAAGCCAAAGGTAGTTTTCCAATATAAGGTTTCACATTTTAACGAGGATGTTATTTTATTTGTTAGTTTACGATATAGTTTTAAGTAGTACTGCATAAAGCGAATTGTTCTGCGGGCTTCATGAGGATATTTTATAGCTGTTTCAATAAAACGTTCCTCGCGTTTAAAATGAGTGTTACTCTCATTTTTGTAGTCTGGCTGCACATCATCGCCAATAGTCTCAATTTTAGATTCAAGCCATGCCAAACCTTCCCGTTTAGTAAATTCAACAATCGGTATATCCATACGGTATAATACCATAGTCTTTCTTATAAGGCAGACACTAATGCTAATATGATCGTCATTCCTCTTACGGCGATAATCAAGGATTATAAATACTTTAAAACGTAAAATTATATACCCCACAGTAAGTAATGCTAGCACCGCTGCCAGTATATTGCCCACATTGCCACCCCCAAACTACCAAGCCATATTACTTAGCATAAATGTTATTTTCCACTCTTTTACCAATATATATACAAATAGCAGCCCAATTAATTAGGCTGCTGCTCAGTAAGGAAATCTGCTAAAGGCGGTAAATCATGTAAGCTTTTTAAACCAAAGCACTTTAAGAACTCTCCTGTTGTACCATATAGAATTGGTCTTCCGATAGCTTCTTTACGTCCCATTTCTTTAATTAAACTGCGTTCAACTAGCATATTTACTATTCCATCCACTTTTACACCACGAATATTTTCTATCTCCTGCTTTGTAACAGGTTGCTTAAAAGCTACAATAGCTAACGTTTCCATGGCGGCCATTGATAACCTGGTTTCCTGTAAAGCAGCTAATTTTTCCACAACTGGAGCTAATCCGGGCTTAGTACATAATTGATAACCCCCAGCAACCTCTACGATTGTTAGTCCCCGATTATCTTCGTTCATTTCTTGAACAAGTTCTTCCAGTAATAATACTGCATGCTCATCAGGTATATTAAGAATCTGGGCAATTTTTGACGCAGTGATTGCATCTCCATTAGCAAAAAGCAAAGCTTCAATATGCCCCTTTAGATGTGAATAAAACATCTGAGCATATCACTCCCCCTCAATATTCCTTGAACCTTCCCGCAAAATTAAATATATAGGAGCAAAACTCTTTTCCTGGCGTACTGTTACCCGTTTAAGCCGGATTAATTCCAGTAAAGCAAGAAAAGCTGCGACTATTTCTGAACGCGTGCCTGTTCTAACAAGTGTTTGGCCAAATTCCAGCTTACCATTATGCTGGTATAACAGACGGATAATGTCTTGCATCTTATTTTGAACACTAATTTCCTCACGATCGATTAGTGCATAATCATTGACAGTACTTTCCCATAGTGTTGCAAAGGCACTAAGCAGGATATCAAGAGTTAAACCCTCAGGCAACAAATACTGGGTGGCAAATTGCTGTGGTTGACGTGTAAAATGTTGTTCTCGCTGACGTGCCAAATCATCAAACATTTTTGCCATTTGCTTAAATTTGCGATATTCCAATAGACGCTCGACCAATTCCTGACGCGGGTCTTCTTCCTCTTGTTCAAAAGTCTCTGATGATTGCGCAGGTTTCGGTAACAGCATCCGCGATTTTATTTGGAGCAGAGTTGCCGCCATCACCAAGAATTCACTAGCAATATCGATATTAAATTCGTTTAAAGCTTTAAGGTAAGCAAGATATTGTTCTGTAACCCTGGCAATTGGAATATCATAGATATCTAATTGATCTTTTTCAATAAGGTACATCAATAAGGCTATTGGGCCTTCGAATACTTCCAGTTTTATTTTATAATCAGACATAATTATCCAAGACGCATTACCTGGCGGACTTCCTCCATAGTAGCAGCCGCAACGGTGCGGGCTCGTTCAGCTCCATAAGCTAAAATCTCCTTCACTCTGGAAGGATTGGCTTCAAGAGCACTGCGGCGTGTATGTATATCGGCCAATGCAGCTACCATTTGTTCCGCTAAACGTTTTTTGCATTCTACACAGCCAATACCAGCCTGACGACAAGCAGCATCAATCTCACAAATTTGCTCTTGGCTATAAATCTTATGAAAAGTGTGGACTGTACAAACTTCAGGGTTTCCAGGGTCCGATTTTTTTACTCTCTGTGGATCAGTCACCATTAGACGCACCCTCGCCCTAAGTTCATCAGGACTTGCGGCAAATGGAATCTCGTTGCCGTAAGATTTGCTCATTTTACGACCATCAATTCCCGGCAATAGCGATGATTTGCTTAATTTTGAAATAGGCTCGGGAAACACAGGATTATCGGGGCTATATAAATAGTTGAAACGCCTGACTATTTCTCTCGCCAGTTCCAAATGCGGAATTTGATCCTCACCAACAGGTACAGTATCAGCCTTATATAAAATGATATCGGCAGTCATTAATTCTGGATAACCAAGAAACCCGTAAGTGTTTATATCCTTTCCCTGGATGCCTAATTGTTGTAACTTATCTTTATAACTAGGAACCCGTTCCAGCCACGCCAACGGTGTAATCATGGATAATAATAAATGTAGTTCGGCATGTTCTTTAACATGAGATTGTACAAAAATAACATTCTTTTCAGGGTCTAAACCGCCGCTTAACCAATCTAAAGCCATGTCAAAAATACGTTCCGGCAGTTTACTGGTATCCTCATACGATGAAGTCAAAGCATGCCAGTCCACGATACAAAAAAAGCAGTCAAACTCATTTTGGAGCTTTACCCAGTTCTCAAGAGCTCCCAAATAATTGCCTAAGTGAAATTTTCCTGATGGCTGCATGCCACTAAAAATACGGCCTCTAGTCACTTTTACATCTCCTTCAGTTAGAAAATCAATCCTACTATATTATTAATAATAAACTTTAAGCCTTCTGCCAACGGGTATATTATCGCGCCAAGCACGCCAATAGCCGCCAATGCTAGTAAAATAAATGTTCCGTATTGTTCAATGCTGGCAAACCAGTAAGCCTGTCTTCCCGGCAGTAAGCTCATAAGGATTTTTGAGCCATCAAGCGGCGGTAAAGGAATCAAATTGAAAACGGCTAAGATTATATTATAAGAATATGTCAAACTTAATACCATGCCCCATACTCCTGTCAGCAAATCTAGCTTGAATAACAGGACTATTATAATCTTAGTGATCAATGCCATGAGAATATTTGACCCGGGCCCTGCCAGCGATACCAGAACCATACCCTGCTTCATATCGCGGAAATTATTAGGATTTATCGGTACCGGTTTGGCCCAGCCAAACTTAAATAACCATAGCATAATTAGTCCCAGCGGATCCAGATGCGCAACCGGGTTTAAGGTTAACCTGCCTGCATAGCGGGGAGTATAGTCACCCAGCCATACTGCTACACGGGCATGCGCATATTCATGAACAGTTAAAGCTATCAATAACGCTGGAATTCTGAATACCATATCCTGATCAAAACCAAACACTTTTTGTCCCTCCTTATCCTCTATCATTGTTGCGTTTTATAAATACGGTAAGTGGTTAAAGTAAATTATTACATTCAATCTATTATTATACTAAAAAATCATATAAAGTAAAAGAAACATTTATTAAAAATGCTTAGCCCGAAAAGTTTGTAATAAAAGATTTGATAATCGTAAATATTACAAACAAAAGGAGGGGTAAATATGTTTAGGTCACTTAAATTTATACTATGTCTGAATATAGCTGTTATTATTCTATCACTGGCTGCCAGCGGTTGTGGTATGTTATCACCGGCCGCCAGGAAACCTGATGTAGGCCCGGCAGGAAAGCCTGCAGAATCTTTGCCTAATCCGCCAATCATCGAGCGGTTTTGGTCTCCTCCGGGTGAACTCTATGATCTTGAAGCTATTGCCGGTGTCGTTTTCGAAGGGGTTAATAAACTTGATTGGGGACAAGCTGAGGCCGGACTTAATAATTTAAATAGTGTATGGCAGCAAGTTAAGCCAGTGATAGGAGAAAAAAAGGGAGTTAAAGATGCAGATGAAGCGTTGCAAAAATTGACGCAAAGTATTTCGGACAGAAAAGCTGATATGTCATATGAAAATCTAAATAAATTTATGGGCAGTATTGGTGATATTGGAAAATCGTATAAATTGTCCCCCCTTTCTGATATCATTGCCGTAGGCAACTCAGTAAGAAGTGCCAGTTATTACGCGACTGACAAGGATTGGAGTAAGGCGGCCGCCAAAGTAAAAGAACTTGAAGGTACCTGGGAACAGGCAAAGCCGAGTATGGAAAAGGTAGGAATTTTAGGAGAAATAACTAAAACACATGCTACAATAAATCAAATGAAGGATGCAGTTAATGGTGAAAATAAAGGTGCATTCGAAGAACAGGCAGCTAATTTAAATAGTAGTATGGGACGCATCAGAGAATTTTACCGGGGAAAATAACAAAAATACCGCTGATTCCTTTAGCCTTCCTAAAGGAATAATCAGCGGTATTATTACTATTTAAAGTCATGCAACAATGACGTTCTTATTTGGAATAACTTTTACGTGAGTAGTCTCTGCAACGGTAGCGGCAAAAAACTGCTGGAGAAAACCAGCGGTTGAACGCTGGGCGCGGGGCAGCAAAATAGCTGTGACCTTATCGTAGACAGCGGCATCCTGTATGCCGTTGACCATATCAAATAGGTCGGCAGCTATTATCGCATTGCTTAGCAACCATAAATGGGCACTTGTGCCTTCATTATACATACCGCGCTCGGTGACAGTATAATGTGAATAATTAAGCTGTGCCCATTCCTCGTATTCTTTATGTCCGCAAAACAGCTTTGCTCTGGCGTGGTGAGGCACACATAAATCTTGAACAAGGTGAATAGCCGCACCAAGAAAAAATACAGCTTTAGCGTAATCTTTTTCTTGCATATTAGTTAATGCGCAATGGTAATAATACTGGAAATCTTCCGTAGCATTGGCGAAATGCCATAGTCCCCTATTAGTGAGTGGTTCGAAGTAATGGCCAATATTCTTCCACCCTTTATCGGCCCAATATACGCCACCATTTAGTTCAGTTAGGTATTGCTCAAAGAAAGCGGCGCAATGAGTAAATCCATCTGTTCGTAAAATCTTAACTGCCTGACGGTTACAAAATTCGTGAGTAATTCCAGGACGGTCTAGTAAACTTTGCATAGGGCTTGCTGCAGTTAACAGAAGCTTTACTCCAGTAACCACAGGCAAATATTTTCCCAGGATACCAGTTTGCATATTGTGCCTCCTTATATTCCAGCAGCCTTACTGTGCTGGTCATCATTCATTACTAAAATTTTAATAATATCGAATGCCGCCAGGGGACGGGCAATTTTTTGTGCTTTTACTTTCATAAATGCTAATCTGTCTGGATGATCTAATAAAGTTTCAATGCACTTTGCTAATTGACAATTCTTTTTTATCCAAATGCCTGCTTCCTTGCTGTTAATGAAAGCGGCATTTTCTTCTTCCTGACCTGGAATAGGCTGGTATAATAGCATTGGCAGTCCAGCGGTTAACGCTTCGCTAATAGTCAAAGCCCCAGGTTTGGTAACTAATAAATTTGCGCAAGCCATCCATTCTTGAATATTTTGTGCATAACCCAGAACTTTTACTTTATGAGTAGAAAGAATGGCTTCTTTATTCAGGCTATGCTGAAGAGCGGCATTTTTACCGGCAACCACCACCAATTGCAACACTGGCTGTATTTGATTTAGGTGATTTAGCGCTTCTTGTATCCCGCCTAAGCCTAACCCTCCTCCCATTAGCAGCACAATCGGGTATTTTTCATCTAATCCCATATGGCGAATAATCGTTTGACGGTCAAAGGGCAAGTTGGTGTGAATGATCGGAATGCCAGTTACATGAATGCGTTCCCGGAGAATGCCTTCCGCCAATAAGCTTGCTCGCATTTCATCATGTGCTACAAAATATGCATCAACTTGTTGATAAACCCATAACTTGTGTATTGCAAAATCAGTAACAACAGCAGCTAAAGTGGCCGATGTCTTGCCTAATTTTTTTAAATATGCCGCTGCAATGCAAGGAAAGGGATGAGTACAGATAATAATATCAGGTTGATAACGGTCAATAAGCCGCTGCATACTTTTTTTCATAATTCGGGCTAACATATTTCCCATGTTGATGTTTGAGGAAGAATGCGTCCAATGGTACAGCAAGTCGTATATATTAGGGGAAATATTGATCATTTTTAAATAAGCTTCTTTTATAAAGAAATTCAAATAAGAATTTTCTTCGGCGGTAAAATCAACTAAATGAGTATTTATATGCGAATACTGGCTCTGTATTTGCTTTTCTATTGCTTTGGCTGCCTGAAGATGCCCTGAACCGATAGAAGCAGACACAATTAATATGTTTTCTGGTGCCGGCATATTCTCACTCCTATCTTAAATTCTATTATTAGCATACCATCAAACGTTTGTACTACTTGTTAAGAACAGATTAAATACATGTTAAAATGTAAAAAAAAGACTCAAATTGAGTCTTTTTTTACATCTTCTTATTTATTTCCGTCTTCTCTATCTTTATCCTGCGGTTTTAAGACAGCTGGCCGTAAAAGTTTATTAGGTAAAGGTAAACGTAAAAGGACATCTTTCATTCCTTTGTAATCGAATGGTATAGCAGGCCAAAAATATGGAACACCAAAAGACTTAGTAAATACCATAATAAGGAAAATACCGAGTAAACCAATTAATAAGCCAGGTAGTTTAAAGAACATTACCAGCACTAATAATATTATTCTAAATAATCGAATAGCCATACTAAACTCGATGCTAGGACTGGCAAAAGCGCCTACCGCCGCTACTGCAGTATAAAATACTACTTCGTTGCCGAACAAACCAACTTTGGTGGCGAATTCACCTAACATAAATGCTCCAATGAAACCGAGAGCAGTTGACTGAGCAGTTGGTACATGAACGGTAGCCATACGCACTAACTCAATACCTATTTCAGCTAAAATAAATTGCAATCCAAGAGGTATGATGCCTGGGTCACGTGGCCCAAGGAAAGCTAATGAAGCCGGCAGTAAATGTCGCTGGAAAACCAGTGCTAACCATAAGGGTGGTAATAGTAGCGAAAATACAATTCCTAATAATCGTACCAAACGTAAGTAGGAACCAACTACGACATGCTGATGGAATTCTTCCACATGTTGCACATGTTGCCAAACGGTGGTTGGCAAAATCATTATGTTGGGAGAAGTATCGACTACAAGGCAAACATGTCCTTCTAATAAATGTACTGCCGCTACATCAGGACGTTCGGTGTAACGTACCAAAGGTAAAGGATTCCACTTGCTGCCGGCAACAATATACTCTTCTATCGCTTTTTCCGCCATCGGAATGCCGTCAATACTTATGGAATTTAGCCTATGCTTTACAGTTTCTACAAGTTTTGGATTTGTAATATCTTTTATATAACAAACTGCTATATCAGTCTGAGAGCGAGTGCCTATTTTAATTATCTCAAACCGCAGGTTTGGGTCACGCAAACGACGGCGAATTAACGCTGTATTAAATGGTAAAGTTTCAACAAAAGAATCTCTTGACCCTCGAGTCACTTTCTCAATATTTGATTCGTTAGGCATTCTGGCCGGGTATGCCCTGGCATCGAATATTATTAATTCTTCTTCCCCATCGACGAGAAAGATTAGTTCTCCTGACAACAAACTGGTGACGGCATCATTCATATTATCAACTAATTTAACCTGGGAATGGGTAGCCCGCGAATAAAATAACTTTTGTAAAGTATTAATAGATAATTCGTCCTGGTTAACGGCAGTCATATCTTCAAAAATATTGGTTAACAATATATCATTGGTCATACCGTTAATAGAAAAAGACGCTGCCCGTTTTCTGCCAACCTTGTATTCCCGAAAAATAATATCAAAATTTTCGCCAACATCCAATAATTCTTTTAAATAATTTATATTATTGTCAAGATTTTTATCAATTTTTCGTTGCTCATTAACTTCCTTTTCCATATTTAATGCCACTCCGTTTCAAAATCTCTTCAATGGCTTTTCGGGTTATTGGAGCACCACGTCTAATATCATCAGCCTTATCCATTTTACCAACATCGCCGACACCGATAATAACAGGCACATCAATATCATTCAGGACGTCAACAGTATCGCCGGTAATTATACAATTGTCCCCACCATTTTTGACCATGCCGTATTTGTCTACCGACTCGTCTATCATATGACCATCAGAGTCTATACAAGCATCTACTTTAATTCCCTCTATGCCGGTAGTATTTGAAGCTACGGCAACTACACCAAGTACCTCAACGTCAGGATGAGAAGCAACGTATTCCATGGCTTTTTCTCCTTTACCTTTATCACGTCTGCCACGATCATCAAACATTACCAAGACAGGGTCGTGATGAACAGATTGCAGCAGTTTTACTATTTCTTGTCCGGTAATAGGTGTAGGATTGCCAGCTGAAGCGGATATACAGCGCAGTCCAAGTGATTTTGCAATATCTTCTACTACATGTTGAGCGACACGGTCACCATCTGTTACCAATATAACTTTTGTTTTATCCGACAATATCATCACCTCATTACTTTTGTGTATTATTTTTTTCTCCCAGTAAATTACTTATTTTATTGGCTACTTTCTCACTTTCACTTATAACTTGTTTAAGCTTTTTCAAGCTGACTTCAAGCTCATTGGCCAGCTCATATTGTGCCTGAGCTAAAACTTGTGCTGCTGTTTGCGCAGTTATGCTGGTGTTCTTATTTTTCTGCTGGCTGGTTCCTTGTATTTCTTGAGCATAAATTGCAGCATCATTATTTGCAGTATCATTATTTGCAGCATTACTTCCCTGCTGACTTACTTTCTTAAACAGACTTTGAAGTTCTTGGGAAATCTTATCAACTTGGTTTGAAGACTTTGACGGGGTATCCTGTTCTGGAAGAGTACTATTATTTGCGAACTGATTTTGTTTATTATTTTTTGACTGCTGAGAATTTACTCCAGAATTCGGCTGAATATCTTCCAATTGCCGGCTAACTTTTTCTAACAATCCGATAATTTCCTGATTGTTTCCATCAGTATTCTGATCCAATTTTGCCTGGGCCTGCAAAAAAACTTGAGCCATGTCTGCTAATATTTGATTGTTATCACTTGTATCAGTATTTGTTTGCTCATTCATTCTCATAGCGGTTGCTGTTTTCTTCTGAGGCTTATATTGTTGGTCTTGCGCATACTCTTCATCGTTTTGAATAGGATAGCTTATTACTCGTCGCGGTAATCGCTTTGGCATAAAAATCACCTCACATTGCATTAGTAATAGCATAATGTAGTATGTTAGATCACAGATAATACAAAAAGTAATACCATAAGGAAATACAATTGAATAGTAGACCTTTGGTTCTATCCCCAAATCAATTGACAGGCGTTAACCAAAAAAGAAAGTATTGCTAATCGTAAGTTTATAACAGCAAACGGAGATTTTAGGCAAGCCGTAGAGGCAATCAGATTACCGGTTTTTTCAAATTCCACTCCACCTGCGGTGGAACTGACAATATAATTAGTTAAAGAACCGCTAAATACGATGAGAGCATCAATAATTCCATTGCTGTTAGAGTTACTGACCACAGTATTACCAAATGCTCCAGCTGCTATAATTGTATCTATATGTCCGTGAAGAAATATAGCCATGAGGATTTTTCCAAGTTCTTGGATTGATGCGGCCAAAAGTACATAATGAGGATAACGCAAACCAATCAAAAATACTGTTATGAAAAGTCCAATAATATCAATAGCAATCATATCTTTATCCTTTGGGATTTGTATTTATGTAATTGGAGGTATGGGCTTATATTATCGGTTTTCTATGAAATTCCTAATATTTCTAGATTTCTTGGTCATGGTATCACCTCCATTTGTATTGTGACCATAGCTATCTAAAATAATGCATTAATGAAAGAAAGAAGGGAGCGCTTAACGAGCGCTCCCTTCCCGAAAATATTTTAATGAACTTGGAATGCGACTTTTACGTCTGCTTTATATTCTGCAATGTGACCATTATCAATATTTGCAGTGAAGTTGGTTACTTCTACACCCAGAATGTCGTCAATAGTTTTCGACGCTTCCATTACGGCATTATCCACTGCATCAGTCCAATTATGACGCGAAGTACCAACTAGTTCAATTACTTTTACAACCATATTTATGCCTCCCTGTGTTAAAAATATATGTTTACATTTATAGTGTGTACATTGCCAAAAATGTTATACTTGTCAACAATGAACTAAAAATAAAATTAACTTACAACTGCATCGTCGGTATAATTGCCCAAAACCTGTTTCGCCCGGACCGGAACCTTTTTCGGCATGTCGTCCCAATAATAATACCAGGCCATAGCACTGCCGGTTACAGCAGTAATTAGGGCAATGATAATTATGTATGCTTTTTTCCTCACCAAAATCACCTCGCATTCTATTATACCCTGAATAATAGAATGCGATTAAGGCAAGTAAAAAAACAGACCTCATTAATTTTGTTAAGAGGTCTGTAAATATTCCCTAATTAATTTGAGTGCATGCTTTTCAATTCTTGATACCTGTACCTGAGACAGGCCGATTATTGTGGCTATTTCAGCCTGTGTTCTGTCTTCAAAAAAACGTAAGTAAATTACTTTACGTTCTTTAACCGGCAAACGGGATATTACTTCTTTAAGAGCTAATTTTTCAAAATATGCGTTGTCTTGTCCATCACTGCATTTTATTTGATCTAACAATAATATGGGATCACCGTCATCATGGAATGTATGGTCATATAAGGACGCCATCGGCTGAATCGCTTCCAGCGCAGATACAATTTCCTGCGGAGCCAATGCTAAATCTTTTGCGACTTCACCAATTGTAGGTTCTCGTCCCAACAATCCTTGTAGTTTTTCCTGAGCACGATGTATGCGATGTGCCAGCTCTTTAACAGGGCGACTGACTTTTACCGGATTATCGTCCCGTATATACCGGCGTATTTCGCCAATAATCATGGGAACTGCATAAGTCGAAAATTTAACGCTGAAATTTATGTCAAATCGTTCAATAGATTTTATCAAACCAATGCAGCCAATTTGGAATAAATCATCCCATTCGTAGCCCCTGTTGGTAAAGCGGTGGACGATGCTTCTTACCAGGTTAAGATTATTTTCCAAAATACATTCTTTGGCAAGCTTATCTCCTGCCTGGGCTTTACAGATCAGATCTTTTAATTCTTCATCACCAAGCATAGTCAGCCCACCTAATGAGCTATCGTGGCTTCAATTTTTTTGGACATCTTAACCGTAGTCCCTTTTCCCGGTTCGGACTGAACATTAAGTTCATCCATAAATGATTCCATAAAAACAAAGCCCAGCCCCATCCGCTCCGGATCACTTGAATACGAAGGTTGCCTTGCCAGTTCAATATCAGCGATTCCTTGTCCATAATCAGTAATAATATATTCAAGTTTATTGACATCTTCATTTTCGTATAGAGTCATAATTAGTTCTATCGTGCCTTTATGTTCTCTATAACCATGAATGACTGAGTTGGATACTGCTTCCGATACAGCAACCTTAATTTCGTCAACATCATTAAGAGTTAAATCAATCTGAGCGGCAAATGCTGCGGCACTCACCCTGGCAATACCAACGTTTTCACTAAGACTATCAAATATCATTTTTAATTGATTTTTTACTGCCATGACATCCTCCTATAAATCTTCTAAAGCTTCTGCTTCGGAATTGTATATTCTGATGATCTTTAATAATCCTGATAATTCGAAAATACGGGCAACTTGCGGCTGAATATGTGCGGCACATAATTTGCCGCCCAATAAGCTGATTCGTTTATAACGCCCTAAAATAACACCCAGTCCCGAACTATCGATAAAGGTTACTCCCTTTAAATTAATTAAAATATTTTTCAAACCATTGTTATCCAAAGCTCCGTCAACCGTATTTCTGAATTCGTCTGCAACATGCATGTCTAGTTCGCCTTCAACCCGTACAATTAATACGCCTTTCCGTAATGAAGTGGCTATTTTCAATGTATGCTTGCCTCCTTTCACATAATATGCATATTCTCTTTGCAGGAAAAATTTTCCTGCAAAAAATAAAAAAAATTCGAATACTCCTCTACGAGACATTCGAATTTTTAAAAATTATTATTTTCTTAATTCCAAGAATCCACTTCTGTAAGTGGGAGTTCACTTTGCGGCTTGGTGGAGGATGAATCCTCCACCAAGCCGCGATGTCCAGCTTATCGTGAAATGGTGAATAAATTGGTAATCATACCGCGTAGAATTTTTAGAAAACCTGCTTTATCAACTGTTTTTTCTGCAACCAAATCTACTTTCCCGATTTCTTTGCCATCTTTTTGCACAACTAGTTCACCATATTTTTGTCCCTGGATAACCGGGGCATTTAGTGCCTGATCTACTATTATTTTCTTTTGTAAATTCTTATTTTGGCCTTTTTCCATAATTAATGTTAAGTCTTGTGCAGCTATTAATTGGACATCTTTTTCAGCACCTTTATTGACTTTCAGGCGTTCAACAACTGCGCCTTCATCTACAATTGGCACAGCGGAATAATTAGCAAATCCCCAATCTAACAGCTTCATGCTTTCCCGTAAATGGGAGCGCGGTTCGGGTGTAGCAAATACAACCGAGATAAGTCTTAATCCGTCCCTTTTTGCTGTACCGGCAAAACAATATTTTGCTTCTTCAGTCCAGCCAGTTTTTAAACCATCAGCACCTTTATACCACCAAAGTAATTTGTTTGTATTGACAAGCCAGTTTTTACCATTACGCAACCAATATTCCTTTATACTGCATAATTCCATATATAAAGGATGTTGGACTGCCTCTTTGACAATTAACGCTGTATCGTATGCGCTCATGTAATGATCAGGGGTTGGCAATCCATTAACACTGGCAAAGTGAGTATCAGTAAGACCTAAGGCTTCAGCTCGTCTATTCATCGCATCAACCGCGGACTGCTCACTGCCAAAAATGTGTTCCATAATAGCTACAGCCGCATCATTAGCGCTAACAACAGAGACGGCAATCATTAACTCATGCAATGTCATGCTTTCACCTGGTTCGAGCCATATTTGCGAGCCACCTTGTTTCCAAGCGTTTTCACTTGTAGACACTTGATCGGTTAAACTAACTTTTCCTTGTTCAACAGCTTCCACAGCCAATAATAAAGTCATGACTTTGGTCACACTGGCGGGAGGGAGCCTTTTATGGGAATCTTTTTCGTATAGTACTGTTCCATTCCCATCCATTAATACCGCTGATTGGGCTGAAGTCTCAATTTGAGTTGTTCCCTTTTTATCGACAGACGGTGCCGCTAAGGAAGAATAACCACAAAAGAAAACTAAAGAAATAATCAACATAAACAGTACAATTTGGCGCAGACGGCACATAGAATTAACACCCCTTTCAACGTTTTTATTAGGTTATCCAAGAAAAAAGGCACTTACACTGGAAAATAACAAAAAGACTGGGCCAAATGTTGCCAGTCTTTATATGATACAATTTACATAAATTTAGGCGGGTACAAAACCATTTTTATCAACCAGGCCTAAAATCCAGCTTGTTTTTGGAGCGGCACCATCGCCACAGATTATTGCTTCGGCAATAAGAGTACTTGCCTTTTCAACCTTGCTAAAATCGTTGGTGTATAGAATCGCTAACGGTTGATCTTTTTCAATAAAATCGCCTACACGGCATTTCATTACAAGCCCAGCAGCTAAATCAATAGTCTGACCTTTATATTCCCGTCCAGCCCCCAGTAACATAGCGCTGTAGCCAATCTGATAAGCATTAATTTTATGTATAAAACCTGACTTGAGACTTTTTACCTGCACCTGATGCTTTGCACGTGGCAGCAAGTGATGATCTGTAACAATCATCCCATTGCCTCCTTGGGCGGTGATAAATTCCTGAAACTTGCGTAATGCTTTTTTGTTCTCTAAAAGATTATCAAGAATTTTATATCCTGTTGATACGTCGGGTGCGGTTTGGGCCATTACTAACATATGCGCACCTAAAGTAAGGCAAACTTGTCTTAACTCACTCGGACCTTTGCCATTAAGCACATTGATCGCTTCCTCAACTTCCAGGCTATTACCTATTGCATGTCCCAATGGTTCTTCCATATTAGTAAGCACGGCTATTGTTTCTCGATTAACCATGTCACCGATATTTACCATGGTTGTAGCTAGCTGTACAGCGTCATCCAAATTTTTCATAAAAGCCCCTGCGCCAACCTTAACATCAAGCAAAATTTTATCTGCGCCGGCAGCAATTTTCTTACTCATAATCGAGGAAGCTATCAAAGGAATACTCTCAATAGTTGCCGTTGCATCCCGTAAAGCATAAATTTTACCATCCGCCGGAGCCACATCAGCACTCTGTCCGGTAATTGCTAAATTATATTGTGTAAGATTTTCAATAAATTCATTTTTCATCAAAGTAGTGCGGAAGCCTGGAATAGACTCAAGCTTATCAATGGTTCCCCCGGTAAATCCCAATCCCCGGCCTGACATTTTAGCTACAGGAGTACCTGCTGCTGCAACTAAAGGAGCCAAAATCAATGTAGTAGTATCTGCCACTCCTCCTGTACTATGTTTATCAACTTTTATACCTGGTACACTACTTAAATCTACAATGTTGCCGGATTTAGCCATCGCCATGGTTAAATCGGCGGTTTCTTCTGCCGTCATACCGCGAATAAATATCGCCATTAACAAAGCTGCCATTTGGTAATCAGGTATTTGATCTTTAGTATAGGCGTGAACTATCGAATTAATCTCCTGATTATTTAAGACAGCACCGTCGCGTTTTTTTGCGATCATATCCAGTATGCGCATATCATTCACCTCACGCCTCTTTTAGAAAACTTTTTCCGAATGCCAAGGGCGTTAAATTAAAGTTTTCCATTACTGTTGCTGCAATATCGGCAAAAGTATCTCGTATGCCAAGATTATTGCCAAAAGCAGCATCATTATTATGATGATATATCAAGAGGGGGACATATTCCCGAGTATGATCTGTTCCACTTGTCGTTGGGTCGCAACCGTGGTCAGCAGTAATTATTAAAAGATCACTAGTTTTTATTTGCGGCAGCAGCAGGGCTAACTGTCCGTCCAGCCGTTCTAACGCTTTAGCATAACCAGATACATCATTACGGTGTCCGTATATGCTATCGAATTCCACAAGGTTAGCCATTATAATGCCTGAATTGTTTTTTTGATTCACTAATTTCAGGATAATTTCCATCCCGTGATCGTTTGATTTGGTCGCAAAAGAGTCTGTTAATCCACGGCCGGCAAAAATATCGCTGATTTTACCTACACCAATCGTCATATACCCCGCATCTTTCATAACATCAAGAATAGTCGGACTTAAGGGTTCCAGACTGTAGTCATGGCGATTAGCTGTTCTGGCGAAATTTCCCGGGTCTCCAATAAATGGTCTGGCGATAACTCTCCCCACCGCATGTTTTCCTATGCAAACTTTATCTCTGACAATGCGGCACAAACTATATAAATCGTCTAACGGAATAATTTTTTCATGGGCTGCTATTTGAAACACACTATCTGCCGAAGTATAAACAATTGGTTGACCGGTGCGCATGTGTTCTTCCCCAAGTTCTTCAATTATTGCGGTACCTGAGGCGGGCTTATTTCCCAGTAGTTTGCGCCCTGTATAATGCACGAATTTTTCAATTACATCAGCAGGGAAGCCGTCCGGATAGACCGGAAACGGCGTAAATACGGGGCAGCCGGCCATTTCCCAATGCCCGCTGGTTGTATCTTTGGCCTTGGATATCTCGGCCATTTTACCAAAACTTGCTAATGGATTTGGAATCGGTTTTACGCCTTCAATATAATTAATACAACCTAAGCCTAATTTTTCCAAAGTAGGCAAGAAAAGCCCGCCTTGTGAGCGAGCAATGTTTCCAAGGGTATTAGCTCCTATATCGCCGTACTCGGTTGCATCAGGCAAAGCGCCAATACCTACACTGTCCAATATTACGATAATTACCCGTGTGAACACAAATTTCGCGCTCCTTTTATTTTATCGTATTATGCGCGTGGATGGGTTTTATCATACACTTCTTTTAGACGGTTTTTAGTGACATGGGTATAAATTTGTGTAGTGGAGATGTCGGCATGCCCCAACATTTCCTGAACGGATCTTAAATCTGCACCATTTTCTAACAAGTGAGTGGCAAAAGAGTGACGTAGTGTATGTGGTGTAATTTCTTTATTTATATTAGCTTCTTGGGCATATTTTTTAATGATTTTCCAGAAACCTTGGCGAGTTAGTCTGTTGCCGTGATGATTAACAAAAAGAGCAGATTCTTCATATGTACGTACTAACTTAGGCCGTCCTTTATTAATATAATCCTGAACACATTTGGACGCAATGGAACCAAGTGGGACCAAACGCTCTTTAGACCCTTTGCCAAAACACTTTATATAGCCCATTTCTAAATTTATATCAGAAATGTTTAATGAAATCAATTCTGAAACCCTAATACCGGTTGCATACAGTAATTCCAGCATGGCTTTATCCCTAAGACCTGTTGGCAAAAAATTATTAGGTTGTTTTAAAAGTTCCTCTACTTCATTAATAGTAAGAATCTTAGGAAGTTTCTTTTCCAGTTTTGGGGATTCAAGATTGGCTGCAGGATCTTTTTCCAAATAACGTTCGCGTACCAGATACTGATAAAAAGACTTGATAGCGGCCAGATTTCTAGAAATAGTAGATACAGCCCGACCTTTAGATTGGAGAGTTGTTAAATAGCTTAGGATGGTGTTGCGATTAGAATCCTTTAAAAATTCTTTATTACTTGTCTCCAAATATTCCTGAAATTGGCGTAAATCACGCCCATATGACTCTAATGTATTTTGAGCCAATCCCCGTTCCACCGCAAGATAGTTAATAAATTCATTAACATAGCCTTCCATTTTTACCACCCTTTTTCCCGGATTTTCCGGTCATGAAGTTCATGCCAACCCACTAAAAAAATACACACACTTATTAGTCCTCTATTCAACATAAAAGCTTAGTTTCCTTTCTTTCCCTGTCGAAAAATACGTATTTTTTGAAGTTTTTTTGTTAACTTGATAAAAAAATTTTAAAAATTTACTATCATACACCAGTATTTAACTAATATCCGTTATTATGGATATAACTCGTAATGGTTTTTC
>JAEYSJ010000296.1 GCA_023434855.1 Bacillota bacterium
CGCCAGATT
Source organism: Bacillota bacterium (assembly GCA_023434855.1). The sequence continues at coordinate 10 of JAEYSJ010000296.1, forward strand.
AGGCCGGTCCGGCGAATCCGCGTTTTTACATTAACCTGAATGTCGGCCTCTTGATATAGCTCTGTGAGGTCTGCCTGTTTTAGCGCCTCTTCGTCGGCAAATTCCGGCCGCAGATGCATGCCGAATCCCACCGGATCACACCCCAGTTCCTGGGTGTGTATTATCATATCTTTTATTGTAGCTTCAAACATCCGGGAAATTTGCTCCTCCAGCAATTCCCGGTTGCCGGCAGCTTCGTAGTTTATCCCCGAAGGAGTACCCAATATTTCCGTTTCAATGAACACCTTGGCGGCAAATACCGGTATTCCGTTATTGAAGCTTACCGTTATCCTGGGCTTGGCGCCGTTACGGGCGGCAAGGGTGATAAACTTATCGGAATTCCGGGGATCAACGACAGTGATTAAGCCATGAGAAAACTTCCCCGTCAGAATGGAAACAGCCCGGGTTTCATCGCTGTTAAGCACTCCGACCATCTTGTCTTCCCGGAAGACAGCTAAACCCACAATATCTGTAACGGTGGCAGTACCGGTGCGTGGTATGCCGCCAGGCAGGTAGGGTTCGGCAGCCTGCTGCGATTTCTTCCCGTCATCAGGCATATTATCGCCATTCATGGGATTGATTGCGCTGTACATCATAAAAGGGGAGCTGCCTTTATTTTTCAGTTTGCAATAGAACTCATGCAGATCGGTACGCAAATAGAAGCTGCTTTCTTCATAAGAATAGGCAAAAGTCTCATAAAATCTGCCGATATTAGGCTCGATTTTAGGGTTAGCGCGCCGGATATAGTCCTCCGCCGTTCCCGCTACAGTAATAAGCAGCATGGTATCGCGGAAATCGCGGCTACGAATAAAGAAGGAAATATTATCTGTAAGACCATGGCGCGCCATCTTCTCCCCGAAGATAATCGCCGAAATATGGCTGACGTTGGGAAAACGGGAGATGGTGGAATTGAGCAGCATGCGAGCTTCCGCAGGACTGGCTGCGACAATTGTATCGGTGATCCAGGCACCTGCCGTGTCTGATTTCTTTTCACCGCCGCCCCCGCTGTCACCGCTTCCGTGGGGAACATCCATCTGGTAGGTTACTTTCATTTTCCCGTCATCAGTCCTGTCGACACCGATGACCAGGACATAGGCGACGTCATCGGTTTCCCGGCCGCCAAAGCAGCCTGTTAGCAAAATCGCACACAACAGCAACAAAACTGTCAGTACTAACCGGACCGGCATGTTTTTTGCCTCCTTGAGTGCCAGACAGCAGCAATGAACAGTATCAGCGGGATAACCACCGTACCCAGATTATAGACAGTGGACAGCATCTGTACATAGAAAGTGATAACACCGGTAATTTCGCGCGGCAACATCGCCAACTCAGCAATAATGAGGGTAGCCGGTATGATAAAGGGCCGGAGGGCAGGGAGGTTGAACACACGGCCAAGAAGATAGAGACCGGCGTAAATGTCGATAGCAATGTTGAGCATACCCATGGTTGTCCAGAGAATGATGAAAAAGGCCTCAATACGCTGAACGAAACGATTGATATATACCAGCCGGGCCAAATCGAAAAACGGCAGGACTTTTTCCCGGCTGACGGACACGCCGAAAGCAGCGGTATAGGCGATGAAGGACATGGTGCGTACAAAGGCGCTGAGTCCCAGGCCATATAAGACAGCACCCTTTACGGTGCGGGCATTCTGGAAACTGGCAGCAAAAATAAAGGGCAGCAGAGCACCCAGGTTAATGCCGCCAACCCGGGCACTCCAGACAAATACTGCACCTATTCCCTGTCCAACCCAGGGGGCCAGATTAAGAAAATTATACCGAGATGCAGCCAATATCATAATAATTAGCAGACCGCCAACAGTAAAGGGCAAAACTACATAACATGTCTGAGCCACTGCTTCAAAGCCGAAATAAAGCAAAAAGACAACCATGAAAGCATATAAACCAATAGCCAACTCGAATTCCAGCCGTGGCAAAGCGGTAAGCAGTGTATTTTCAGCGAACTGACGGAGCAGCAGGCCAGCGTCGAGGAAATAAAGACCGCTGTAGCAAAGGGCAATTATTCGTGTCATGGTGGCGCCAAGCAGTTCCTGGCAGGCGGCATACAGATCGCCGGAAGTATTTCTCAGTACATACAATAATAAATACATAATAACAAGGAACTCAATAAAGGTAATAACAGGACTTATCCATGCCGCGGATCCTGCTGCATCAACGCTTGCCGGAAATATGGTCAGGAAAACGGATACCAAAGTTGTGGCAAATACCAGTGCCATTCCCTCGGCCAGGCCCATTTGCCCAGGTCGATAGCTCATGATTTATCCTCCTTTCCGGCAGGCTGCTCTGTCGTCCATTGAACACTAACCTTTGCCTGCCGCTCCCTGTCCAGGGAATTAAGCTCGTCGGGCCGCAGTTCCTGGGAGTTAAGCGGACCACGTAAGACAATATCATAACCGGCGGTAGTCTTTGGCGCCAATGGCGACATATATGGAACCCCCAGGGATTTCATGCCGCAGAGCACTACCGTTACGGCGAGCAAGCCAATAGTAAGCCCTACCAGTCCAAACATCGCTGCCATAACCTCAAAGGCAAAGCGGGTTAGGCGGATGGCGTAAGAAAGGCTGTAGTCAGGGATTACAAAAGAAGCCAGCCCGGTGACAGCAATAATAACAACTGTAATGGGGCTGACAATACCTGCGGATACTGCGGCCTGACCAATGGTAATAGCGCCGACTATGCCAATGGTTGGTCCCAGCATGCCGGGAATCCTGACTCCAGCTTCCCGCAGCAGTTCAAAAGAGAACTCCATCATCGTTATCTCCAGAATGGACGGGAAGGGTACCCGCTCGCGGGCGCTGGCGATGAAGATAATGAGGTCGGTAGGCAGCGCCTCCTGGTGGAAATAGCTTATTGCTATATAGAGTGCAGGCACTATCAAAGTAAGCAGTGCCCCGGCCAGTCTGAGCAGGCGGCTAAAACTTACGCCAATCCAGTAGATAGAAAAATCTTCGCCTGTATGAAACAAGGTGAACAAACTGACAGGCATAATAAAAGCAAAAGGCGAACCGTCAACCATTATCGCCAACCGTCCTTCGGTCAGACCGGCTGCCACCCGGTCGGGGCGCTCGGTGCGAAGGGCCTGGGGAAAGGGTATTCCGGGATGGTCCGTAATATAAAGCATTAATGTCCCGGAATCGGAAACAGCATCAACTTTTAGGCCGGTAATGCGGCGTTTGACCTCTTGCACCAATGCCGGATTTATGATTGATTTCAGATACATGATAGCACACGAAGCATTACTACGACTGCCAACAGAGACAATTTCGGTAGTCAAATCGTTCGTTCGCAGCAAAGCCCGCACCAGCCCGGTGTTTACCCGCAGCGTCTCGGTAAAGGCCGACTGGCTGCCTTGTACTGTTTGTTCCAGCATCGTACGTTCGACACCACGGTGCTCCTGCCCCTTAGTATCAACAAGAACAGCTTCCTGCACCCCGTCGACAATAATCACAGTGTCACCATGATTGAGGCCCTCCGTAACATCCCGCAGGGTATAAGCCAGCCTGACTTGATTACCAGGCAGACATTCGGTAACCATCTTGGTTACTGTATGGCCGTCATAGAGATGCCTGTCGGCATTTCCCATTAGCATAAGAGGCTGGAGAATCGTCAGGTTAATTAACTTATTATCGACAAGCCCGTCAATGAAAGCAATAATGGCAGATACGGGCGGGTCGGCGGAAATGGTAACACTGCGGATGAAAATATCCCTGTTTGCCGGCATATTATACAGCCGTTCCAGTTCTCGCCGGTTTTCCTCCAAGCTTGTGCTTACAGGCTGGTCCAGTTGATTCCGCGAAAGGCTGTAGGTTAGAACCACAGGTGATAGTTGTGCCTGCTGCTCTTCGAGCGCTGCAATTTCCATTTTGAGGGCAGCAATTTTTTCCGGTTGAAGCGGCTGGGATAAATATTCTTTCGTTTTTGCCAAAGCAGCGGTCAGGCGATGGGCATAGCGCAGCAGAGAGTCATGCTCGGCAGCGATGACATGGAGTTGATCTTTTGCCTCGCTGCGTGGTTCTTCATCTTCACCCAATATGAATGCCGGCGGATTTTGCGGCGGCTTGTATATAACTAATTCTTTGAATGCCTGATAGTTTTTTGTGAATATATTCATATGCTGCATTATCCTCACAACTGCTGGGTTATATTTCTAACATGTCCAATACTTCATACAATTATTTGCTGCAATCCGTTACTTCGAAGACTTGGCTCAGAAAGAATTTCTAACTGCCAAACTCCGGGCAAGGAACGGGCTAACCGCCAAGAACGCCAAGGTCGCCAAGGAAAACATTTAAAATAATATTGGATTTTATTGAAAAATACTTTAGATTGTCCGTCTCTTTTAGAAATACAATTCCCGCTAAGATTAAGCTGTCTTAACGGAAAATCAAAAAAAGTCCCTTGGCGTACTTGGCGCCCTTGGCGGTTAAAAATCTTTTCAACGGAAAATCATCTAACTAAGATATATTAAAACTCCGTCCGGTTTCCCGGACGGAGTTTGGCCTTATATTATAAAATTATGACTGTTTTTTCAGCAAGGCTACCAGCTCATCCGCAGTACGTGGCACACTGCCGTTTATATTGCTAAGACAAGAATATATTTCTCCTACGACCGGCCTGGCAAAGCCCAAGCTGGCATGCTGCTCGGTATTGAGAATATTTTCTGGCCTGCCTCCGGCAATAACCTGGCCTTGGGACAAAACATACACCAAGTCCGCCCAGCGCCATGCCCAATCTATATCATGAGTTGCCACTACCAGTGTCTGACCGGCCACATAAAGTTTGTCCATTATTTCGCTCAAATTAGTTATCCCTGGATAGTCGAGACCGGCAGTCGGTTCATCCATAACCAGAATCTGTGGTTTCATCGCCAGCACCCCGGCAATAGCTACTCTTTTTTTCTGCCCATGACTTAAGAAATGCACCGGCTCACCGGCATAATCCGTCATTTGCACCGATCCCAGTGCGTCTAACGCCCGCTTCTCAGCTTGCTTAACCGACATCCCTAAATTCATTGGCCCAAATAGTACATCATCCAATACACTGCCGGCAAATAACTGGGTATCAGGATCCTGAAAAACAAGACCTACTTTTTGCCGCAAGGCAGTTATGGCTGAGCGGGAATATTGAAAGCGTTGTCCCTGATACAACAATTGACCGGAAATAGGCCGTAAAATAGCATTCAAATGTAAAAACAAGGTGGACTTACCGGCCCCGTTCGGTCCGACAAAGGCTACCCGAACTCCGTCCGGAATTGACAGGTTTACATCATTTAACGCCAATTTGTCATAACGATAACCAAATTTAACATTTTGCACTTCAATTAGTGGTGTAGCCATTTAGAACTCCTTATAAAGGCCGTCTAAAAACGCCCATCTGTGTTGTTTAAAAATACGCTGTCAAAGCTATGCCTACCAACAACGCCAAAATTACCAACAATCGCCCGGCTTTAACCTGCTGCCTGGGATAACGTAATACCAGTCTGTCGCAATAATTGCGCGCTAACAGAGCAGTATACAGATCTCTGGCGGTCATAAAAGATTTTCGCCCCAGATTGGCGGCCAGCATACTTATGGCATTAAGGGAGCGGCGCGGACCGGCATATCCCAATCGTGACTGCTGGGCAGTGTATATTTGTCCGGCTGTTGCCAAAAAAACGAAAATAAAACGGTATGTTAACAGCATTATTTCCATGACTATTCTCAGCCCGGAAATTCGCGATAAATAGGCCACAATATATACTACCGGCGTAGTAGTCGCAATCATAAATAGACAAGACACCGCCGCCAAGCTGCGCAGCAGCAGTTGCTGGGCCATCTCCAAACCCTGACCGGTGGCACCTACATAGTAACCAACAATTTTATAGCTATATATGGCCGAAAAAGAAGTTAGGCTTGCGCTAAATACTACCGTTATCAAACTGACGAGCAAAAACAGCAAAGGCGCCAGCCATAACCTGGCTAAATAGCCGGGAGGTATTCTGGCATACAGCATTACAATATGCATAATGATAATAATAGACAACAAAGTAATTGGGCGAGGCATCACCAGCGACAACACCAGTCCGCCACAGCCCAATAGCATTTTTTCCGCAATGCTGACATGCTTTAAAGCATTATTATAGGCCAAATAATCTAAATATAACATGTATTCCCCGCTCCAAAAATTAGGGTGAATCTAATAGAGTGTGTTTCAAAAAACACACTTTCCTTAATATTCTTTTAAACTGTTACAAAATACCCTGATGTTAAACGCTCGGGAGACCGCACAGCGAGGGCATATCCAATTACTACGCTGAAAGGCCTAACGACAGAGAAGGGTATTTTGT
>JAEYSJ010000388.1 GCA_023434855.1 Bacillota bacterium
AGTGGCGACAGTGCTGGTAAGAGTGGCAGCAGCGGTGCAGCAAAAACTGACTCCTGCCCATTAGGTAATAAAACTTGTGTAAGTTGTGGCCAATGCGGCAAAACTACTGCTACCCAAAACAATCAAAATAATTCTAGTACGAGTAGTACAAATTACCAAACTCTTACGGCAATAAATTCCTATGACGCCAATTCTATTTTTTTATAGAAACTAGAGATAACCAGCGAAGCCCCTATCCCGGCACATAACCAGGATAGGGGCTATAATTTTAGGCGAGTCATAAACATATGGGCGCACTACCGCAAATTGTCATTGCAGACAGGAATTATCCGGAAAATAAAGAAAATAAAGGTTGTAAACTTTTTGGAAATATTTTTCGTAATTATTTTGATAAGGTGATTATTATGTTTTCGGACGAACAATTGGCTAAGCAACTACAGCAGGGGGATGAAGCTGCACTGGAGACCTTGGTTCATCGCTATCACGGGCAGATTCATGCTTATCTCGTGAGAATGGGCGGGGAATATCATCTGGCGGCAGATATTGTCCAGGAAGTATTTATTAAGGTCTGCCGGTATATTCATACCTACCAACCCGAATTGTCTTTCCGGACCTGGATTTATACCATCGCTTCCAATACATATAAGGATTATCTGAAAAGGAGTTATGTGCAAAGAGAAGTGTTGGGTGTCGAGATGGGGGATAATGCCGCTGCTGCCATGGATACTCCTGAAGCCGCGGTCATTTCGAACGCTCAGCGGGAGGCGGTCTTACAGATGATTGGCCGTCTTGGGGGAATTTATCGTGAAGTTTTGGTGCTGCGTTACTTTCAGGATCTGAAACTGGAAGAAATCTCCCTGGTGCTCAAAGTCCCCCTCGGGACGGTAAAGTCCCGGCTGAGAGCGGCCTTGCACCATTTGCGGAGAATACATGCGAAGGAGGGAGTATCTAATGCCAACCGATAGAAAATACGAGATTGTGGCGGAGTTGGGAGAAGAGCGGGATACAGAAGAATTGGTACGGACAATGGAATACCTCGATAACTTTACGGTGATATCTCCTTCCCGGCAGGCTACTGATGATCTTATCGCTATTCTTAAACCGGTAGTACGGCAGCAGCTCACACCGGGCCAAACCGCAGCGCCGGTGGGTGCTGCCAGGCATCCCGGACTACCGGCGGTACTGCAGCTGGTAGGGCCCCAGACGATGCTCCTGAGCAAATGGTTTGTTGTGGCAGCGGCATTAGTTATTCTGGCCGGACTGGCAATAACCAATGCCGGTAATGGCAATCCCTTGTTATTTCTGGCTAACGCATCACCTGTTCTGGGAATTTTGTCTATTTTTTATGAGTTCAGAGCAAAACTTAGCGGCGTTAACGAACTGGAGACGGCGTGTCCCTATTCACCTGCGCAGTTGGCGACTGCCAGGCTTCTTGTAGTGCTAGCCTATGATATTCTGCTGTGCCTGGCGGTGACCCCGGTGGTTGGCTACTGGCAGGGCCTGGTACTGTGGCAGGTGGTGGTCAGCTGGCTAGGTCCTTTGCTGTTAATGCTTGGCATTGCATTGGCCGCGTCGCTGCGGCTTGGTATCGCCGGCGGATGTCTCGTGTCAACCGCTGTTTGGGCATTGCAGCTGGCGGTGAGCGAGGGCCAGTCGCTATTTTCCCTCCTGCTGCCGCGGCAGCCGCTGTTTACGGCAGATTTCATCAGTTTGTTAACCGGGACAGCATTGATCTTGTACGCTTACAAACGCTGGACCAGGGAATCAATGTTTATGGGTGATTAACACGATGGAGGAATGTGCGGATGCTGCAACTTGACGGAATAACCAAACGGTTTGGCATAAATACTTTGGCTTTAAACGGTGTTTCCCTCAATCTTGGCAAGGGACTGCATCTGCTTGTCGGGCCCAACGGGGCCGGCAAGTCCACGCTACTGCGGATCATTGCCACGGTGATGCAGCCGGATGCGGGGACTGTTTCGTTTAACGGCCAGGATATCTATGCCGATTTACGCCATTTTCGGCTTAATCTCGGTTATATGCCCCAGACACTGGGTCTTTATGAGCATATGACCGGAATGGAATTCCTGCGGTACATGGCCGGCCTGAAGGGCCTTCTTCCCCGTCCGGCGCGGGAACGGGCTGACTATGTAGCTGGTCTTCTGGGAATATGGGAACACTGTTCGCGGACGATCTCCCGCTGGTCGGTAGGCCTGCGGCAACGCCTGGGGCTGGCGCAGGCGCTGTTGAATGACCCGGTCGTTCTCGTTTTGGACGAACCTTTTTATGCTTTGGATCCGGAGGAAACAGAGCGGGTTGGCCAGCTGCTTGCGCAACTCGCCGGCAACAAAGTGATTATCACCAGCAGTCATATCGTGGGCAAGTTAGAAATGTCCAGGCTTTTACTGCTGGTCAACGGCAAAATTAAATTTACCGGATTGCCGGCAGTGTTTCTTGACAAAGCTGAGGGGCATGTCTGGTCGGTAAAAACGACGAAAGAGGAATGGCTCAGACTGAACCACAGATATCCGGGCGGCGCGGTGCTGCTTGAAGATAACAGTTGCCGGTGGAAAATCGTATGTAAGGACAAGCCGGATATTCCCCGGATAAAACCCGCAAGTCCCGCGATGGAAGACGCATATATTTTCTGGCTAAAATGCTGCAGCTTGCCGGATGGGGAAGAAAAGAGATGTTGATAACAATTGAAGGTTTGACGGTTCATGCCCCGCCGATAAACAGGGATGGATTGTGGGCATGGGCGAAAATGCATGTGAAGCGGCTGGCGCCGGCGGGAAAAAAGCCTGCTTTCGCCCTGAAAAACATTTCCTGCACATTCGGACACGGCATCACCACCGTGCTGGGTCCGAACGGAGCGGGAAAAACCATGCTGCTGGCGATTCTGGCCGGTCTCATCCCGCCGGATTCGGGCCGGACTACCATTGACGGAAAGGTGTCCGGGCCGGAGGCGCTGCGCCGCATAACCGGCTACCTCCCACAAACATATGGGCTATATCCGCAGCTGAATGCGCGGGAAATACTGGACTATATAGCGCTTTTGCGGGGAGTTGTAAACATACCTAACCGGGCTCAAAGGGTGGAAAATGCTTTGCAACAGCTAGGCCTTATGGCGGTAGCGGAGCAAAAGGTCGGAACATATTCGTGGGGCATGCGGCAAAAGGTGGGTATAGCCCAAACCTTGTTGGACGACTCGCCGGTCCTGGTGCTGGATGAGCCCACCGCAGGCCTCGATGCCGAGGAACGGAACAAGCTTAGACAGTTGCTTATTCAAATTGGACAGTCGCGAGTTGTCGTCTGGGCATCCTCGCTGATTGCCGACGCTTGCTGCGCTGACCGGGTCTTGATCCTGGACCGGGGCGACATCCGCTTTTGGGGGACTCCCGCCGAACTTGCCCGCCGTATTCAGTCACCGGCTGACCCGCTGCGCGCTGCCATGACGGGAATGAATAGTCTTGGGCCGGATTTGCTGGAACAAGGGTATCGGGCTATACTGCAGGCCCAGGTGAACACATGAAACAACTTTTTCAACTTACAGCCTACGAAATCAAATACGGTCTAAGAAGCAAAGCCTTATGGCTGCTGGGAGTGCTGGCCATTATTACAATGGAGCTTCCCATTGTCGGTCTTCTCCTGCTCCTTTTTTTTATTGTCAGGGCGATTACCCGTGATGAAGCAGCAGGCTTTTCGCTGGTAATCTCTTCCCTGCCGCACAGTACCGCCATACTGTTTTTGGCCCGGGCGCTGGCGGTGCTGAGTCTCCTCCTGGGATTATGGCCGTTCATGCTTGTTGTCATCGGCTTTTTCCCGCAAATGGCGCCGGCCCGGTGGCTGTTTGACGGCACACAGTTCACCTGGCTTACCGTCAAATACATTGTTACCTGTCTCACGGGCGTGGGTTTTGTCTTTTTCGCCGGGGCGGTTACAAGGTTCTCCACCCGTCTTTATTTCATCACCGGTTTTTGCTGGTTTGCCGGCTGGTGTTTTGCCAGCAATCTGGCGGATTTTCCGTTTTGGGCCAGAATGCTGCTATTTGGCCATGGAGAATTGCTGCCGACAACCGCTCCGGCGGCGTTGACCGGCTATTTTCTCCAGCAGGAGATGCTGCCCCAATTCGCAGTGTACCAAGCCGGAATTGCGCTATTGCTCATCGTATTAGCCGCCGGTCGCCAGATGGCCAGGCGGAAAGAATGTATTCTGCGGTCGAAGCTGCTGATAGCGTTGGGATTGACGGCAATTATCGCCGCATCCACAGCCGGATTTTCTCTGTGGCAGGAATTGAATAACCGGGAAAAGGAATTTCGCCTGGCCATGGAAGAGCCGGTGACTGTTCAGACGGCGCCGGGGATTCAGGCGGAGCTGCAGGATTATGATTTAGTAGTTAACCTCAAAACTGCAGCACATCATTTTGCCGGAACGGCGGTCTTGAAACTCAAACTGGTGGACCGCCCGTCGGATGTCCTGTGCTTTACCCTGCGGCATTGTTTTGCAGTGGAGGATGTTTTTAAAACCGGCAGCGGCCGGTGTCTCGACTGGCAGCGCGACGGTTCCCGCTTGACGGTCCATGTACCGGAGGGCTATTTGCCAGGCGATGAACTCAACGTTACCATCGTATATTCCGGTCAGGTCTGGGAATGGGCCAACGGTAATTCGACCCGGCCGGACGGGCCGGTGATTTTTCTTGATCCCTCCTATTCCCTGCTGCGCAGCGGCTACGCCTGGTATCCGGTTCCCGGCGATACTCCGCTCTATACGCGAAAATATTTTCTGAACAAGCCAAAGCTGGGGCCGGAATTCACCTTATGGGGGAAAAGGATTTACCATCCGGCTGTTCCCTTTGCGTTGACGGTCAACATCGACACTGACAACACGGTGGTGTCGAATCTGGATCAGACCGATGTGACCCTATTGTCAGGGGAATATAAACGGCGCTATCGGTTCACCTCGCTCCAGGGGCGTGATGTTTTTGTGATAGCCGGGCCGTATCATTATGAAAAACGAAAATTCCCCGGCCGCAAAGATTACGCTGCCGTCTATTGCTACCCTCAGGATAAGGATAAACTGGACAAAGTTATGAACCGACTGATGCCCCAGTATACATTTTACGCAGAAATGCTGCAGGGATGGCAGCCTGAATCGCAAGCTAAGACATGTACAGTGGTGGAGGTTCCGCATGAGCTTATGTTCTCCGATGTTACCCTGACGGATACGATACTGGTCAATGATACGGAATTTGAGTCGTTTATGGAGCGGTGGATGGAAATTTTCGGCACGACTGATTTGACAGATGCCGTGCACAGTACCGACGCTTTGCAGTATTGGGGGCAGGATGCGGTGGTAAACGGCTACTCGAAGGGCAACATTATTGATGGCATGGGGTGCTACCTACAGACGCTGTATTTGGAGAAGACCCGTGGCCCCGTATATTATGAACAGGTTAAACAGGCATTGTTAATTGAAGAGCGGGACAATCGCGGACGGACGCTGCTTTTTTCCGGGCCTGTTGTCAGAGACGTCTTTATGGTGTTAGATGCCATCAGGACCTCGGAACTCGGCGATTCGGCAATCCAACAGATTATGCGGGAACTCTATCAGGTCGGCACCCGCAAACGAACTATTGATCCGGCTGACTTTTCCCGGGCGGTGAAGGCTGTGTTGGCGGAAACGAATTGGCCGCAGGCAAGGTATGATGAAATCAACTGGCGACTGGAGAGTATTAAAGCGAATATCACTAGTCCTGACAGTGAAAAATTGTCATGGAAGTGGGGAGTGTGGTTCTGGTTATTTGGCGTTAGGTAAGGACGGTACTGCTGAACAAGCTGTTGCTTAATTTCGTAGTAAGTACTACTGATCAGTACCGCCCCATTGTTTTCGGCTCGGGCGCTGGCGGTGTTTTGCCTCCTGTTGAGATTGTGGCCGTTCACGGTTGTCGTAAGAAAATTTGCCCTTTTTTACTTTTTCACTGAACTAAAAGCTATTCTATTTCGTATTACTAATGGAACAATAAAAAACAATATTAATTGGGGGCGAGTAAAGTGTATAACAGATGTTTGGTGTTAGTTGTTGTGATCTTTTCGTTGATAGCCGGCGGACAGATTGCAGCGGCAGCCGCAGCGCAGACTGAGGACGTGAGTAAACCCACGGTAGCAGTCCTGTTTGTAAACAATGCAAAAAGTACTTATGATGATGTGGTTTCCCAGAAAATGCTGAATGATATCAACGGGCTGCTTGCGGGGAAATACAATGTTGTTTCCGGGGACAAGTATATCGAGCGCCTTAACCAAAACGGCATAGCCGACATTACAACTTCGGAGCGGTCAGATATAGCAGACGCTTTAAAAGGTGAGCCTGTTGATTATGTTCTTTATGTGGAGGTTCAGCCGTTTAACATGAACAGGAAATTTGCGCTGTTTAATCATGGCGTGGGGTTGACGGCGACAGTACCGGTAAAAATAATTGATTTGGCGAACAACAGGCATTTTTATAATGGCAAATTTACAGAACAGGCCGCCGATTATGTGGCGTTTGGCGGTGTTGGCAGTAAATCAGTCGCGATGAAGGCGCTTGATAAGGTGATAGCCAAAATGAATCCAGTTATCATGCAAAGCTGCCGTTGAATAGACCAGTTAGGATTGATGGCAAAGGAACAAGTCTTAATTTTCTAATGTATTAGGTTGAAACTTCCTCATATAATTAAATGTGGCTGACAATTGCATAGCGCTAATATGCCCTTTAGGCGGGATATAAAAATTACCCAATATTGCACAATATTGGGTAATTTTCGGAATAAATGTAGATTATTTCGCAAGGAGAATGCATATGAAAAAGAGCTTCATTGTATTGGTGATTACTATCTTTTATATGATTATGACTATAGGGATAGTATTCGCCGAACATAACACTACCGAAGACATTTTGGGAATATGGCTGGGAACACTCAAAGTTTCCGGAGTACCGGAACAAACCGTATATCTGCGGGTTGCTCAAAATTCGGATGGTTCTTTGGCAAGCAGACTTGGCAGCCCAGATAGAGGTGCCGCCGATATTTGGGCCAGCAAGACTGAGTTTAATAATGGAAAACTTTTCTGCGAAATAAAAGATGTCGCTACTTTTACTGGCAGTCTAAACAATAAAGGAAAGTTAGTTGGCGAGTTCATAATACCCTCAATATCAGCAACTGCTATTACTGTAACTATGGATCGGACAGATACTATACCTAAAATAACCCGTCAACAGGACCCCAAGCCTCCATTTCCATATAAAGAAGAAGATGTTACTTATGAAAATAAGGCCGGAGGAGTAACACTTTCGGGTACGCTTGCAACTCCGCAAGGAGAAGGACCATTTCCCGCGGTTATTTTAATTACCGGCAGTGGACCCCAGGACCGGAACGAAACAGTCGCAGGGCACCATCCTTTTTGGATTCTGTCCGATTATTTAGCCAGGAAAGGCATCGCAGTTCTGCGTGTTGATGATCGCGGCGTTGGCGGCTCTACCGGTAATGTTGATTTTTCTACCAGCGCTGATTTTTGTGGCGATGTCTTAGCCGGTGTCGAATTTTTAAAAAATCGGAAAGAAATTAATCCAAGGCAAATTGGCTTAATCGGACACAGTGAAGGCGGCTTGATAGCCCCAATGGCTGCAACAAAAAGTGCAGATATTGCCTACATAATATTAATGGCTGGGCCTGGCCGGCCTGGTGATGAGATAGTATTATTACAAACAGCATTAATCGGCAAAGTCAGTGGTCAAAAGGACTCGGATATTGTCCGGATACAATCCATAATGAAAAAAGCTTTTGCAGTTTTGAAACAAGAAACAGACGCTACTGTTATTCAAAGCAAATTCCACGAAATTGCTGTCAACGCTTATAATGATCTGAGTGATTCCGAGAAAAAAACAATCCGTAGTCCAAAAATAATTGAAGATTCCCTAAAATCTCTTTCAACTCCGTGGTTTCATTTCTTCATAAATTATGATCCTCAACCTGCATTAAAGTCAGTTACCTGTCCAGTGCTGGCGCTTAATGGTGAAAAGGATTTGCAAGTGCCGCCAAAAGAAAATTTAAGAGCAATACAGACAGCGTTAACCGAAGGCGGTAATAAAGATTTTACTGCTAAAGAAATGCCAAATCTTAATCATCTGTTCCAAAACAGCCGCACCGGATCTCCTGCTGAATATGCTACTATACAGGAAACAATAGCACCAAGTGTTTTGCAGACTATTGGCGATTGGATAATTAAGCATACGGCTCCCCAATGATACAATAGCCGACCAAAGGGACACTTGGGAACGTGTTATTGCTAAAGACCCAAGTAACAATCATTATTCCCTAATCCGCAACAAGACACAGGATCGGCAAGCTCCGATATTCCTGGGTCTTATTGTTTACTAGAATGTAAATTCGCCGAATGTTTTTGTGACTAACAAGCTTTCGAAGCTAAAATAAAGAAAGTAAAGGATTTTATCGGTATTACTTTAAAATTTTAAATTAAGTCTTACATTCGGAGGTGGTTGTCTTGAAAAAAACAATCATTCTTATGCTCGTGTTCTGTCTGCTTCTTACTGCCGGCTGTGCTTCCAACAAGCAAGAGAACGCACTTAAGCCCGCACAGTCGATAGAAGAACTCCAGCAGCAGTTGGAAAAAATCTTATATGACACGCATACACCAGGTATGTCCGTGGCAATCATACACCATGATGGTCCGGAGTGGGTTGCAGGACTTGGTAAAGCTGATGTAGATGCGAATCGCCCTGCTACCCAGGAGACATTGTTCCGCATTGGTTCGACTTCGAAAGCCTTTGCTTCGCTTTCTATTCTCAAATTGGCGAATGAAGGAAAATTTTCTCTGGAAGACCCGGTACGCATCCTTGCACCCGAGATATGGTTTGATAATCCTTGGGAAAAAAGTGACCCCGTACGTGTAGTTGACCTTCTTGAACACACCACTGGTTGGGAAGACTGGCACCTGCGGGAATTAGCTAAGGATGCACCTTCAAGTATGGGCCTGCGTGAGGCTCTTGACTATGACCATCACTCCCGTATTTCACGCTGGCGGCCAGGCACTCGTATGGCCTATTGTAACTCCGGCCCAGCCGTTGCTGCCTACATCGTTGAAAAGATTACCGGACAGCATTTCGAGGATTACGTCACCCAAAACTTTTTTGCGCCGATAGGCATGAAAACAGCAACCTTTTTTCAGCCGGAAACGACGTTATTAACGACACTCTATCGCCCAGACGGCAGGACCCCAGTTTCTTACTGGAATATGCTCTACCGCCCTGCCGGAGCCATTAATGCCTCCGCCAATGACATAGCAGCCTATGTGCGTTTTTATTTGAATCGTGGTACCGTAAATGGCACGCAGGTCGTTCCGGCAGCCTTAATTGATCGCATGGAGATACCAACACGTACTTGGGCGGCAGAAGACGGATTGACAGCCGGCTACGGCTTGAGCAGCTACTGGAATATCCAGGAGGGCTTTGTATACCACGGACACAATGGTGGTGTCGAAGGGGGGCTAACGGAGATATATTATTTGCCTGAATACGACGTGGGCTATTTTTACAGCATCAACGCCAACAGCGGGGAAGCCTACAAAAAGGTCGGCGATGCGATCCGCGCGTATATTACGCGTGGACTTAAAAGGCCTGCGTTGCCACCTATTGCGACGCTATCCGAAAAGACTGCCGCATATGCAGGCTGGTATGAACCTGACTCACCGCGCTTTGAAAGTATTCACTTTATCGAGCGACTTCTCGGAATTACCTTCGTCAAAATTGAGAATGGAAAGCTCCTTCTTAGCAATTTAGGAGGAAAAGATCAAACTTTTGTTCCTGTGACGGAGACGAAATTTCGTTTCCTTCCGAAGGAAGGAATTCCCGACCCGGTTGCTACGGTCGATCTGGTTACACCAAACGCTGAGGGACAATTCATCCAAACAGGCTTGCTGACACTGAAACGTATTCCTGCTTGGTTTGCAGTAACCGAAATGATTCTTGCCGGTTGGTTTGCGATTGCGGTTATATCTGTCGTGATCTATGCACTATTCTGGATTCTTGGCAGCCTTAGTAAAAAACATCGGCGGCCTGCTGAATTCGCCATACGGATTTGGCCACTTATCGCAGTGTTGAGTTTAACCGCTTTTTTCTGTCTTCTCTTCTATGTGTTGAATAATAGCAATGCATTTGCCCGCTTGGGAAACCCGACCGGCTGGTCAGTTGCCCTGTTTATACTAACTTTAGGTTACGCCATTGCCTCTTTGGCTAGTGTGTACGCGCTGTGGTGCGCGCAGAAACAAAATATTCGTGGGAGTGTTCGCAGGTTTTCGATTACAGTGACCATGGCGCTGTTGATTGCCGCTTTGTACTTAGCGTATTGGGGAGTGATTGGCATTCGCACCTGGGACTAGTTGTCTTTTTCCAACCCAACTTAGCCATTAGCAATATGCCCAATATTGTCCCAATAGCTAATTTGGGTAAGTCAATTGCTCGCATATAAATCAAACCTGATCCCTTTTCCATAAGCCTCCACTTTGAGCAAAATATCAAATTATTTTGACCTATTAAAGTATATTCCGATTTGCTTATAGCCTTTTGGGCGGTGTTGGCAGTAAATCAGTCGCAATGAAGGCGCTGGATATGGTGATAGCCAAAATGAATCCAGTTATCATGCAAAGCTGCCGCTGAATCAGACCCGCAGACAAGCTTACAGAAATACAGCAGAAATAAATTGGCTGCAATAGTATTGCAGAACTTCTGCAGTAAAATAAAAAAGTCGCACTGGGAATCTTTCGAAACCCTTGCGACTTCTGTATTTGTGACTGGAGCCGATAAGAAGACTCGAGCCTTCAACCTGCTCATTGCGAATTGGAAACTGGCTGTTTTATGTATTTGAAACATTGGGAAGAACCCTTGGCTTTACTCGGCTTTTCCCTTTTTCATTTTGTCTATTTAAAAATACTCGTTACAATTTCACTTGCTACATTAACAGCAGTTTCAGCTACCGCGTCAGCCGCTGTTTCAATTACCGCACCTGTTAATTCTAATAATGCCAGGATTGCTCTCATCTTATGAAAAATACCATAATAGGCACGCTTCAGAGCCTGGGCATAAAGACAATACTTTGTTGCCTGCAAGCTCCAACTTGGCTTTCTCTAGCCGGTACTTCGACAGTTCTTTGATCGGATCTTTCACATTAAGCTACGTCAAAATTCCCTCCACCAATATACACATTCTCATATTGGCATTATATATATTTTTCTATGCAATTTTCCTATATCCTCCCAACAATTACAATACTATACAATAAACCGTCCCCACGTCTTTATTTGGAGTATTAAATAACGGATTGTAAATATAAGGCACCGGAACCGTCCCCATGTCTTATACAATTTCAAAAAAAAAACGAAACATGGGATGTGATGACGGTTCGCAAAGGGATCAACCAGAAGTTGTGCGCGACAAAAATGACTCAAAAGCAGTAAATATCGCAAACAAGGGACAGGAATATCGTTTTAAAATAAAATTCTGCAACGATATCCCTGCCCCGTATTTTATCTAAAAAAACATCATCTCTGCACGCGGAATTTGGCTACCTCTGTTTGCAAGTCCTGGGCCAGCTTCGCCAAAGCCGCGCTGGAAGTCGCAACTTCCTCCATGGAGGCCAATTGCTCCTCGGTTGCCGCTGATACGCTCTGAGCCTCGTCTGCTGACTTTTTGCTGAGCTTATCGATCTTTTGGACTGAGTTTACGATCTGCTGGCTACCGGCAGCTGTTTGTTGGATGGCAGCCGAAATGTCCCTCACTTGTCCCGATACTTTGGTCACCAAATCAGCAATTTCCTGGAAGGCAATCCCGGCAGCGTTGACCACCGCAGCCCCTATCTTCACCTCTTTCGTGCCATCGCTCATGGCCACGACTGCCTCATCGGTGTCTATTTGGATCTCCCCTATCAGCTCAGCGATCTTTTTGGCCGCATCCTGGGATTGTTCGGCTAGCTTCCGCACTTCCTCCGCCACCACCGCAAAGCCCCGCCCCTGTTCTCCTGCCCGCGCAGCCTCGATAGCGGCGTTGAGGGCCAGCAGGTTTGTTTGGCCGGCGATGCCGGAAATGGTATCCACGATCTGGCCAATTTCCTTGGATCTTTCACCCAGCTTAGCAACCACCGCTGCCGAGGCATTGACGGTATCTTCAATGTGGGCCATCTGGTTGACCGCTTTCTCTATCGCTTGCTCACCGTCCATGGCCTTTTCTGCAACCTGGGCCGACTCGACTGCCGCATGATTAGCACTTGTGGCTATCTGCTGGACGCCTGCAGACATCTGCCCTACTACGGCAGAGGTTTCGTTTGACGCAGTCAATTGCTCCGTCGCTCCTGCGGCCACATCCGCGATGGACGCGGCCACCAAGTCGGCTGCCTGGGCTGATTGCTCGGAACTGGCGGTAAGCTCCTCGCTGGAGGCTGCTACTTGCTCGGCATTATTCTGAATTTGACGGATGAGACCGGTCATGTTCTTTTTCATCGTATTGAGTGCGGCGGCCAATCTACCCACTTCATTGGTTGTTTCGATGTCCAGGTCCCGTTCGGTTAAATTGCCACCGGCTACCTCCGTCAACGCGCTGGTAACTGAGCCAACCGGTCTGGCGATGGAGCGCGCTACCCAATAGCCAAAGCTGGCACAGAGAATAAGGGCCAACAGCGACACGCCGCTGATAATACTATTGGAAATAACAGCGTCTCTTTGGTTTCGCTTGTTGGCATCTCCGGCCTCCTGCAAATTATAGTCGCTGAGACCGCCCAGCGCATCTTCAATGTCGTCCATTTGTTTCCCGATTTTGGTGTTATACACCGCAATAGCTTCCTGGGTTTTCCCTGCCACAGCGAAGTCGATAAGTTCCCGACTGCTAGACTGCAATTCCGCCAGGCTTTTTTTGTAAGCAGCCAGTCCATCCTTTTCAAATTGAACGAGTTCAAGCTTCTCATAGGAAGAAATACCGTCGTCAATTGCTTTCGAACGCTCAGATATTTCTTTTAAGGCATCATCCCTTGTTGCCTTATCAGGAGAGACGATTACGGCTAAGTAAAGAGCCTCGTTGGCTCGTACGTTCATACGGGCTTCCTTGAGCAAATTGACGGACATGAGTTTATTAGAGTACATGTCCTCCAGGCTGGAGTTAGTCTGATGATTAAAATAGAACCCTGTAAGACCGACGATCGCCAAAAAGACTACCCCAAAAAGCGCCATAAACACGATTTGGAGCATTATCCTAAGATTTTTAAACCATTGCATTTTTCTGCCTCCATCTTTTTTATCACTCAGATTTATAATGACATATTTCGACTTCTTTTTGCTATTTGCCTGCATTATTTTTTGCTATTTACATAAAATTTGCAATAAAAACACGGGACAGGTTTCATATCCCATCATAAAAAATACAAGAGACAGGCAATCCTGACCCCATAGCATTCTGAATAGGATTACGTCTACGCTGCAATAGCTTTTACTTTAATCTCATCTAAAATGCTAAGTACAATTTTTGACAGTCTTTCAATGTCTACGATTAACTGTTGAGATTGAGTTATATCACCAAGTTTATAAAGCCTGATGGCTTCTGCACATTGTGTATGAAATTCCTTATGAAATTTGTCGAGCTTCCGAAAAGAATCTAAATGTCCAAACATTCTCATTCCATCGCCAGTGTACCACTTACCGAGCCTACAAGCATGGTGGTTTCGTACATTGTCTTCATTAAGATTCTCAAGCCCTCTCAACATATAAGTAATGCGCGCTTTCCACAACAAGTGATCTGTTTTAGCTAGTTCCAAGACTTGTTCGGTTGTAAATTGTATTTGTAAACTGCTTATTTTAGTACGAACAGTATTGGCAGACTGTATTACACCCAAAATATCTTTATTGCAATCCTGGGTCGTGCTGTTTGATTCAGTGATTCGCGCAGACAAGTCTTTTATTGTTGCGCTTATCTCCTCGAATGTGGCGGACTGTTCTTCGGCAATGGGAGCCAAATTTTGTACTGCTGCTCCAATTTTTTCAAAGACTCTTTTTAACTGTGAGACACTCTCATCAGTTGATGTTACTGCATTGGCATTTTTTTCAAAGGAGGCTCCCATCTCCTTAAATGATAAGGCAATCTTTTCAGACTCATTACGAATCTCAGTAAGGTGGCTGGTAATTTGTCCAACAGACCTGCCCGACTGGTCAGCTAGTTTTCTCACTTCTTCAGCTACTACTGAAAACCCTCGACCGTGTTCGCCAGCCCGCGCCGCTTCTATAGCCGCATTTAACGCCAACAAATTCGTTTGATCAGATACACCTTTCACAACAGAAGTCAGTTCGTCAATACGAGTGGTTGCTGTATGCAGTTCACTTACACGAAGATTTAATTCAGATAGGCTACTTTTAGCTTCTTGGGTTTCGGATGAAACTTGACGAACACTTTGGCTAGTCATTTCCATAGAACTTCTTCCTACTGAGGTCTGTTCGGCTGTCTGGCTGGCGGATTCAGCCAGGTTATTTACAGATGACGACAATTGCATAACCGCTGCTGCAATCTGTTCGATAGCATCTGCTTGTTGCTGGGACTGTAAAGCTAATTCATTCAATTTATCCCCGCCATGTAAGCCAAGGTACACGACTTCGTTAACTGTCATAGACAGTGTTGTAAGAATGTGATTATTTTGCTCAGCGTATTGATTAATCAGCGATGCTATCGGAGCTATAGGATCGTCACTAGGTACATGAATTTTGGTAGTAAATTCTCCTGAGCAAAGTTTCCTCAGTCCTTCAAGAACTAACTCATAACCACTAGTAGCTGTAATTGACGGTTCTTTTTTGCAGCGTAGTATGTTTAACATGTCACAGTCACTCCTCAATGAAAACTATATATTTTGATATTATTTGACACTATATACATTTCGAAGTTTAAAAAAGTATTCCTGCAATATTGTTTTTAAATAATATTAATTTTTTGTTAATATTTCATCAAAATTCAATTACTTGCTACATGGTCAGGACTTGTCCCCTGTTACTTTAAAATTATTTACGGCTCGAAGAATACAAGAATTAAAAAATGGAGTTTCGACATTGTTCCGAAACTCCATTCATCTGTTCATCTTTCAGGGCCAGTTCTTACTTAGGAAGAAGCATTGGGACGGTTCTGTTGCTTCTATTCAATTCTATTCTTAGTTATTTAAATAAAAACCCGGAATCTATTTTAACATTATTATATTTCTAACTGACTGATTCCTGAATCCTTTCACGAAAAATAGGTCTAAACTCCGTAGCAAGGTTTAAACCCGTTATCTGTGGTTAGGATACAAGAAAAACTCCCTTTCACATTACGAAGTAAAGGAACCGTCCCATCGCTTCAGAACCCAGGAAATACGGGGCTTCCCGTTTCCTGGGTTCATTTTTGTTGGCGTTTGCATGGCTTGTCTGTTCAGGCAATCACTTGACGAGGAGCAATCGTGCGAATTTCCTGGCCCCATTGATAGCCGCTTCTGTTTGAAACGATGCTTTGTTATCTTCATCTCTTACTGAATACATTCCTACATAATTTAACTTTGAATGCTCGCAAAGATGTTTAATTCCGGTTTCAAATGGTTCAGTTGCGTATTGTACACCATACCCATGGGTCGCAATAATAGCACACTTCTTGCCTTCCCAAAGTGAACCTTTACCACTTCCATAATATTTATTCATTCCATAAAAACGATCAAGCATTGCTTTCATTTCAGGTGGGCAATACCATGTGTATATTGGAGTTGCTAAAACAAAACAATCCGACTGAACTATTTTTGAAACAATATCTTGCATATCATCATTTTGCTTACAACCATATTCACCTGTTACATTTTGGCAAGTGTAACATCCACGGCAAGAGGAAATATTTTTATCTACAAGTGTAATATATACTACTTCCGCACCGTTCATTTTTAATTCTTCACTAAATGGCTTCAACAACTCTACCGTATTACCATTGAGCCGAGGACTTCCCGCTAATATACATACTTTCAAGCTAAAACACCTCACAAAATATAAATGAACGATCCTGTCCATTATGGAATCAGCTAGAACGCCACCGCCCAGCCGAGCGGGCCAGTCCTCAACCTTGTACTGCGTACAGAAGATCGTCACAGACTCTTCATAACGGAGTTCTAGCAGTTCAAAGAGAAAGTGAATTTTCAAGGGGACAGGCCCTCTGACACAAGAAAGCTACTCTCTCCTTATCTCCATGTTAATGCAGCTGTCCCCTCGATACATCCATCATACTTCTATATCCGTATAAGAACCTGCTCAGATTAAATTGTTAATTATTTCATCTTGGCAATAACATCCAAGGTTACATCTAAACCGCCAAAAGCAACAGAATTTTTATATAATATTATTTTTAATTTTTTTTCTTGCGCGACTTCTGCCAATGCTTGTTTAATACTTAGGTCAATTTTGGCTTCAAAATCTTGTTTGATTTTTAAAAATTCATTATATGATGCATTCTGATGTTGTTTAAACTCTTCTTGTGAAAGATTAGATTTTTCTGTCTCCAATTGATCGCTTAATTCCTTTCCTTTTTGATTAAGCTCATCTTGGAATGCCTTTACTTTGGGACTTTGTTTCATTATTGTATCTACATTGATAACTCCTATTTCACCGCTTTGGATAGTTGAGTTTGAAGGTTGTGGAGCAGCCAACACCGTTCCAACTCCCATCAACACCATAATTACAATAATAATTACCATTGTAATTTTCTTCATTAAATACACATCCTTCTATAGTTTGTTTTACTTAGTTTCTATGGAATTTCCCCATATCCTTCCAACAATGATAATAAGAAGCATCGGGACAGTTCCATCGCTTCTAAAAACAAAATTGACGCCACTTGAAAAGCGGCGCCAGTTCGCATATTTTCTTGATATCTTACGATAGTCCTTTTTATTAAGTGTCCATTAGTCCTGGAACAGTCTAGAATCCTGTTTGGCCTATTTTTCTAACGTTTAATGCTCTATTGATTATCCGGATCATCTCGTTGTTCGCCGGGTAACGGTTTTGCAGATGCTGGTTGTAATTTTGCTAAAAGGCCGGCCTGCTCAGATGTCGTCAATATATGATCTTGCCATCGCAGGTAGGCATAAATTCCAGATGCTGTGAGAATATGGATTAACAACATTTGTGAGTCACTAAGATTTATTTCTACAACACCCCTACTTACAAACCAAGAATATATGAAAAAAGATGCGATAAAATCAATGATAAAATTAGTCGCAAAATACACCCATAATTTTTGATAGGTATATTTAAATATCCATATAATGCTTATAGGGTAAATACCATAAACAAAAGGTTCAATCTCATTAAGTGGAAAAACATTTTCTTTGATAACCCACCATTTCAATGTAATACCCATATCAGCAATCGTTACGACTATGAGAGAACCCAACAAAGCAGCCGGCATATAACGTTTAATATCTTCCTTTTTTAGAAACAGAATAGATAACCAAGGAAGAATTACCGAAGACCATAGTATAAATTGATTACTCATCGTAAACCTCCGGATGTTATTAATATATATAACTTAATTTGTGTTCATTACTTTAGTTCTATTCAATGAGATAAAAATCCGAGACAAAAAATTAACTATAAGGCCCAATAGGAGCACAGGAAGCAACGGGACGGTTATTCCGTTTCTGAATTACCCTTTATTCCGTAACAACTATATTGATCTTTTGCGATTTATTCCAATTATAGCCTCCGGGGATAATCGTAACAGTAATATTTCCTGGTTCATCCGCTATAAGAAAATGGCCAAAATCATCCTTTGCCATTTTTAGCTGTTTATTTGCACTATACATGATCCGAGTACTAATGCCGAATTTGGTTCGCACTAAAAATAATCTTTGTCCCTTTTTTAGATAAATAGTATTATTCGTCAAAATTACATTCTGATCGGCGTCAATCCAGTATTCAATTTTTTTATCTCCCTGTTCATAACTATTACGTTCTAACCCCAGCAATACCGGTGTCTCTTGAAATGAACTGCCATTCCAGGTAAAGTATTTCGCTTGATCTGAAGAACTTTCGACTATCTTTCCGGGATTAATCCAAACGTCACCTTGGAAAATACCAGACCGCTGCAATAAAATCTCTATGTTATTGCTGACTGCTCCATAAACTTTGTAGTCTAAATATCCGCCGCTTCCCGCACTAAAGTAGGTAATGAATACGTCGCGACCATCATCAAATATTTTCCCTGTTAGCATTTGCAAAACAGGCTGCTCGGCAGTAGTTTCAAATACTTTTTCAAACTTGTTAGTTTCATTGCTATACGATAGTACGCAAATATAATATTCTTTTGAAAAGGGTTTACTCTCTTTAGGCTTACTTTGGATAATAATATCAGTATAATCCTTATTCATGATTTTAGCGTAGTCTACCTGCTGTAATTCAATGCCTGCCGGCAGATACTCTTGTATGTTTACATTATGAGGATCTTGGTTTGCTAAACGTTTGGCCACTACTATTTGGTGAAAAGCGGCTATACCCGCTACTGAGAAACTAGTCAATACGATTAATATTATGATTAACTTTTTCATAATAGCAATGTGCCACCCTTTCTTCCCGCAATTAATGCTTGTTATGTTTCGACAGTCGGACCTGGTTTTCCTACCGGGACGTTCATTATGTTGTTAACAAGGAACGTCCTCACATGTCACCAAATTTTTACTTAATTATAAATATATATTATAGAGGTAATTTATAAACTCCCTAGAGTTAGGCGATAACACTGACATCTTGTTATAATTTTTTTAACCAATTAAGTTATCGGAGGAAATAATGGATATCGCTAAACGAATTTTAGAACTATGCGAGCAAAACTACGTGACTGTTAACCATTTGGCTGAAATTTCATTTTTGACGCAGTCAACATTGCAAAATATAGTTTCCGGAAGGAATAAAACTGTTCAAGTTGATACAATTGAGAAGATTTGCATTGGATTAGACATTACTTTAGCAGAATTTTTCACCGAAAAAGAACCAGAGTTTCCACCTGAAGCTATGAAAGAATTAAAACTTTTTAAAGAGTATTTAGAATATAAATATATTATCAAAGAAAAAACCGGCGAATAGCCGGTTTTTTGATGTTTTAAGCAGGAATTTCTAATAGTTTATGGTAATATTAACTCATATGGGTTAAAAATATAAAAGCAATTAGTCCTAATGAGTTAATAAAAGGGGGACAAAAAATGAAAGTATATTGTGAAGGCAGGTATATAGCTACCTTAGATGGTACAAAGTTTGAAATACATAATGGGGAACAAGTAGTTTTCTCTGGGAAATTTCCTGAATACTACGAACCAAAGGCATTATTTAAAGCATGGAAATGTGCAGAACAAATTAAATACCCGGTCAGCAATTAAGCTAAACCGAGTTTATCGAAAGGAATAAAACCTGGCTGGCGTTGGCCGGTTTTATTTCTATTCTTATAACGTGAAGACCTCACAACCGAAAGTGTTAGGGGACAGGCCCCCTGACACAAGAAAGCTACTCTTTGCTTATCTCCATGTCAATGTCCCTGGTCTTCGACACATATGCACCTTTCACTATGACATGTCATGATACCATCTTGACTTTTCCTATCCGAAATACCGTACTAAACAATTAATCAAAACTCTCTTTAGCGTCTGACCATTCGAATTTAGCTGATCTTTTAAATCCAAACAGAACTTTCCCCATAAACCGCCCAATATTAATGGTGATATTATAATCGTAAGATATTTATATATATATTCAGGAAGTATTCTATTTTCATTAGACTGTGGGTAATAACACACGAAAGCAACAAAGGCCAACATAGTCGCCAAAAGTGCTCCGATAAATGACACTGCTGTTTTATACTGCTTTTCATTAAAAGAAAAAGCTCCGTATCCCCAAATCACAATATATGAAATTGTTAATACCGCAAACTGATACAATCCTTCACTCTTACTTATGGACTGTTCTCCTCCGAATAGAGCCACGCTAAGCAAAACTGGTACAGTAATCAGCCAAAAAATTATCGTTATAACAATCTTCGCCAATTTAGACAACAAGAGATTAATCACTACGTAGGTCAAAATCCAGAGATAATAATACAAGTCATTCACTTGTGGATGATATTGAAACCAAATCCAAGCTAATCCGATAACTAACATAGTAAATAGAAAAAATTGACTTACTTTATCATCTGGCCTACTTATCAAAATTCTCGCCTCCTGTTAGAATACGTTTACTACATTTTTCCCTCTTGGACTAATTCTTTATAGGGAACACGTGCCACTGGAACTAGCATAGATGCAGGTTTGCAGTGTATATCTTGGTCATCAAAAAATATATGTGCCCCAAATGCTTTAAGAATTTCATCTTTTGCAACTCCGCCCAAGAAAAAAGACTCATCTACCCTGACTTTCCATTCTCTAAGTGTTCTTATTACTCTTTCATGAGCCGGACTGTTACGTGCTGTCACCAAAGCCGTACGAATAGGAGTAGGATCAACTTCCATTTCATGCTGCAAATACGATAATGTCTTAAGTAACTTGGCAAAAGGACCTTCGGGTAACGGTTTTTTTGCATTTTTACTTTCATGTTCCAAGAAAGCTTGTAGACCTTGTGTTTGATATATCTTCTCAGATTCGTCAGAAAAAAGAACGGCATCTCCATCAAAAGCTATCCGTATTTGATCAATTGTTGTCTGGCAATCACCTTGAAAGTCATAAATTAATCCAGCAGCAACTCCTGCATTTATAGCGGCTTGTACATCTTGTTCAAAAGCCGATAAAAATAAATCTACCTGAAAAGCTTTTAGATATGGAGCTAAAGACGCCCCACCTGTTAAGGCTGCGCGGGTTATATCCAAGCCATAATGAGAGATGGAATTGAAAATTCTCAAACTTGTATCAGCACTGTTCCTCGACATTACAATTACTTCAGTTTTTCTTTTATTTTGCGTAATTTCATTTAGCCGAAGAATGGCTTTAACTAGAGGAAAGCCCGCTCCTGGAACTAAGATTTCATCTTCATGCGTTCTTTGGTATTCAGAGTATGCATCCAAACCGTTCTTTTCATATATTTCATTCTCATAAGAAAGATTAAACAGTGCTCTAGATGATATACCAATTACAAGATACTTAGACAAGTCATATGCCATTTAGAACCTTCCTTCTTTAAATTGGTTGATCTTTTTAATAAATGAGGAACTTCATTTCTCATAAACTTCTAATCACTTCTTCATCCAGCACTCTCTTGCGCTCTTTCCAATCTGGCATGAGGCTAGTCATGAAACCATAAAAATCAGCGTTATGGCTCCTATGAATGAAGTGTACCAATTCATGCAAGATAACATATTCAATGCAATACTTGGGAGCTTTAATGAGTTCATAATTAAGGATTATAATTCTTTTATCCTTAACACATGAACCCCAGCGAGCTTTCATTGTCCTAATTGTAAACTCCGGCTTTTTTACTTCGTATTTCTCAATCACCGAAAATACCTTCTCTAGAATATCCCCAAAAACCCTATCTGCTCTTTCTCTAAACCACCGATTAACTATAGTTGATTTTCTTTTTACGTTAAACCTTTCTTTGACCGTCAGTTTTAAATATCCCCGGCTATACCGAATATTTTCGGGTGTTCCCTCGATAACCTTCAGACGCATCTGTTTGCCAAGATACTTGAAAGTTTCACCGCTAACATATTCTTTTTCTTGTACGGCTTCCGGCTGCGCATTGCTGAAATATACGGTATTTTTGATGATCCAGGATGCCTTACTTTTCACAAAATCGCAAATCACGTTAAGTGGTACCCGCTCATTGGCCGAAACCATAACCGTCATGTCCGGTTTGAGATTTAAATTCAGGTTTCGCACCCTTTTACGCCTTAGTTCAAACCGGATTGTTTGATCCCGCCAGACTATTTCATGTATTTCCATGGCCTACCCCTAATATCTTCTGAGAGCAACGGTTTTGACATTTTCAATGATTTTGTCAATTTGCTCATAAGGAAGGCGAAGATCATGCTTTCTTTGATACAAATAGAGCAAATCGTCAATTTGCTGCGCTATTTTATTATGCACCTCAATATTGTCATGCCAGTCCACCTTGGAATGTTTATCAATAATAATGTCTATATCCATCGCCAGCATGGCCAATATATCTGCTTTATTACCATCGGTGCAATATTCCGCTACCTCTTCACAGACAACTCCATAAAACGCCTGGGCATGAGGGTGATTACGTATGCTTTCGGGATATTCCACACCGGAGTATCCCCGGCGAAAGTCTTGCAGGATATCAGTCATTCGTTTAAGATATTCCGCTTCTGATATACGTCTTTCCTTATACTGGGCAAGCGTCTCTTCAATCCGCTCGGAAAACTTTTTATAGAAAGCAGGATTTTCGTCCCACTTAGCATCGATCCGTTTTGACATGCGCGTCATGATGGCATCGGCTTTAGCTCTGTTTGAACCCAAACGCTGCAGTTCCTCTTCAAAGCACTTTTCGTCCAATATGTCTACCGGATTGGTGATGCGAATGACTTCTTCCGCCGCAATATACTGATCCATTAGTTTTTGCATTTTTGCTTCATACTCTTTGTGATCAATACTGTCAGAATACTGGAGCTTAACGGCTTTGCGCAATTCTTGCCAGAACTTCATCTCTATTTTATATTGGTCAAGTTCTTCTTGTTTAAGAGCATTATAAACCTGTTCTGATTCAAGCGCGATGGCAAGATGCTTCCCAAAGCCGCACAGATACTCATAGAACAATTCCCGTTTTTCCTCATCTGCCAGCAAGACTGCATATTCTTCCTGGTCTAGCTTGTTTTTCACCGGCGCAAATAAATCTATGATACAGGAATGATAGTGCCGTAAAGTCCCGATAATGCTAATCACATCACGGATAGCGCCCTTCAAGTCCTGCGGATCAAAGTTTTCCAGACCACATTCACCTACATACATACCAAGAGCTTCATCCAATTTTTCCAACAAGCCCCGGTAATCCATAATCAGGCCGTAATCCTTCCCCTCATATAGCCGGTTTACACGAGCAATGGCCTGTAGCAGGGTGTGTTCTTTCAGCGGTTTATCGATATAAAGAACAGTAGCGCGGGGGGCGTCAAAACCGGTTAACAGCTTGTCAACTACAATCAGCAAATCCGGTTCATCGCCATTAACAAAATCATCTTTGATGGCATCCTCATAAGCTTCAGACGTGCCATGCCGCTCCATCATCCGATTCCAGAACCGGACAACTTTATCCTTAGACTCTTCATCCACCGCAGTATAGCCTTCCCGCTGATCAGGGGGTGACACCACTACGGCAACATTGAGATCGCCCAGTTCTTCAAAAGCCTCCAGATATCTTACAGCTTCCACTTTACTGTTTGTTGCCAACATAGCCTTAAACTGCGTTCCCTGAACTTTGTAGTTATTTAGAAAATGCTCATTGATGTCAAAGGCGATTAACTTCAGTCTTTGGTCGCTGGAGGCAATGCGCTCAAACTGGCTCCATTTTTGTTCGACCTCTTCCCGCTGATGATCGTTCAAGTTCCGGCAAATAATTGCCAACTGGTTATCAATGGCTTTACGATTGACACTTTGGTCAACCATTTTGCCCTCATATAAAAGCGGTACAATCGCCTTGTCTCTGACACCGTCGGCAATGGTGTATTTGTGGATGAGCTTGCCGAATTTAACCATGGTGTTTTTCTCACTCTTCATCAGCGGTGTTCCGGTAAAGCCAAGATAACAGGCGTTGGGAAAGACTTTTTTCATTTTGGTGTGAAGTTCACCGTACTGGGTGCGGTGCGATTCATCCACTAATATAAAGACATCCCTTGACAGTATCGGCTTTTGGTTATCTGCTGCCGTGTCAAATTTATGTACAAGTGTAGTAATTACATCAGCGCTATTACTGTTGATCAGGTCCACCAGATTGCGACCAGTGGTGGCCCGATGGGCTTTCAAACGGGTATGGTTAAAGGTGCGATGAATCTGCTTGTCCAATTCCACTCGGTCGGTCACCACCAATACTTTCGGATGGCAATCACTTAGCATAGAAAGAATATATTTTGCTACCATAACCATAGTCAACGATTTGCCTGAACCTTGTGTATGCCACACAACCCCTGATTGCCGGTTGCCATCTTTGTCTATCTCTGTAATGGTTCGAATAATTTCGCGAATAGCGAAGAACTGTTGATACCGGGCAATTTTTTTGACGGTATTGTCAAACAGGGTAAAAAACTGGGTAAGTTCCAGCAGTCGTTGGGGATGAAACAAAGAAATGATATTTTCATCCTGTTTCGTAGGCAGGCGCCCCTGCACTATACGTCTTATCTCTTCCTTCAGCCATGTATCGTCTTCTTCCCGCCACAAGGACCAAAACTTTTCCGGCGTGCCGCAAGTAGCATACATGGTATCGTTTTTATTGGTGGCCATAAGGATCTGCGTATATTTGAAGAGCTGCGGAATATAGTTTTTGCTCTGATTGCGCAGCATTTGGCTGATGCCCTGTTTCATGGCAATCGAAGCCTTTTTACATTCAATCACCGTAAAGGGAATGCCATTTACAAACAGGACAATATCCGGGCGGGCAGTTCCCTGCCCGTCTTGTCGTTCAACCGCAAACTCATCTACCACATGAAACAGGTTATTCTCCGGCGTTTCCCAGTCTACGAATTTCAGGTTAAAGCTCCGTTTGGTACCATCGTGCAGAGTTTCTTGATAACTGCGCCCCAACATCAGGCTGTCATATATTTTTTCATTGGTTTTGACCAGCCCGTCCGTCAGAGCTTCGTCAATATCCTGCATCGCCTGCCGGATATTCTTCTCACTGAATTTGCAGGGTTTACCTTTGTAAGTAAAGCCGTTCAATGCTTCCAGCTGGCTTCGCAGAACACCTTTTAGCAGCACATTATACAAATTGCCGCGTTGCCGTTTAACCTCTTCAGTGTGCATATAGGCATATCCTAATACCGATAGTACCTCAATAGCCGGTAGTTGCGAAATATACAGCTCATCATATTCTTTGGCTTTTGGCATGGTGACATCTCTCCCTTTAGCACGGTACACGGACTTTGCCGGTAAGCAGCAGTTGCATTAGACCTTTTTTTTGGGTTTTGAGCTTTTCAATGTCTTGCTGTAATATTCCTAAGTTTTTATCGGTTAATTTTAATACTTCAGCTATACCCCTCTGTTCCTCAATTGTGGGTGGCATACAAACACGTATTTTTTTCAAACTATCATATTTAATGCTTAGCGTATCATCAACAAGTCCCTGTGAATATCGCCAAAATAAATTAATCGTCTTTGGTAATTTAAAGAGATATCCTATAAAGAAGGCATCAACTTTTTCGATCGGCTTAAGAACGGTATATGCAGGACTTACAATTCCTTCATATATAGAAACACCAGATACACCTTGCCACATGCGCATGGTGTTATACCCAATATCTAGCGGACAAATTCTTTTATACTTACTCTTGTCCTCACTGGACGTATCAACTTTATCAATTTCGTCTCTCTTTACCACGCCTCTTTGTGCAGTAATAGACAGCAACTCCAAGTCAGACCTACCTATTTCTTTTCGTTCTTTTAAAAGTGCCTTTAAAGATATTTCCGACCATCCGCCCTGAAAACCCGGCAATCGCACTTTTCCAGTCAATAAACGCTCCATTAGCCCTTTCTTTTGAAACTTCCTCTGCTCTAACAGCTTTTCTTTAAGTTCGATGGCGCGATCCCAAATTGATAAGACTTGGGATATTTTTTTCTGTTCATGGTAACTCATAAGAAAAATCGGGAAATCTTCAACATCTTTTTTTGTTATATTTGGATCTTTTCTGCTGCTAGCCGCAAATCTAATCCAACAATCTCTTTGAGCATTCAACCAATGAAGTATATATTCCGAATTATATCTCTTTTCATCAACTTCAAAAGAAGCTATTGCCTGATTTGTCGTACAAACCATTTTTGTCAAGCCAGTCCTCCCAATCTGGTTAAACCCGCCATACATTGCAACAAGGATCGAATTAGGAGCAACTAACTTAACTGCAGTCTCATCCAATGCTTTCTCGGTAATTTTCTCTTCAGTTGAAGTTATATAAGAATTATTTAAATCAGTAGTTTTTACCCAAGGTATTTCTCCATTAAAATAACCCTCATCACTGCGCAGCGGCGTACTTCCCGTAACAATATTTCCAACATCGATAAGTTTCTTTATCCACCATTGAGTTGGGACAATACCGTATTCTGTTTTTTTATACCCCTTCGGCACTTCCCCCTTCTCAATCATCGCAATCCGCTTTTTTATTTCCACCCTCATTCCTCGTCCCCCGCCTTCAACTGCTTCCGCTGCTCCAGCTCAATCTTCTTGACGCTTTTGTCAGGCACCGGTAGGTCTTCCGGCATAGTTCCGCCTAACTCCTCAATCGTTTCACGCACTTTTGCCCCTACGACAAAATGGGTGCGATTAGCCTGCGTCTTGCCCTGAATATCATCGCGGCGCAGTTTTTCTTCGGTCTGCGTGGCGCGAAACAAATTAGCCGCTAATTCGGTACTGCCCATATGATCCAAAATCCTCTGGCTTTTTTTCAAACCTTTTTTACAGTGGATGTCCTTAGCCTTTAGCCCGCCATACAGTCCCCTATAGCCATAATCCTGAAAAACGGCATACTCCAGCGACGTCTCCACCCCGGCATTTTTCGCGGCTTCCACCAGCTTTTTGTTATGTTCCTTCAGTTCATTCCTGATAGCCAGACGCTTAGTGTCTTCATCCATTTGAGCAATTTGATCAGCAAGTTCCTGCCTGCGGGTCTGAACGGCAAAATAGGTCTGTCCCAAAGCCACAACTTCCTTACGGGGATCGGAATTTTGGACAATCAGGTAGCAAGCATACCGGGAAAGATGATAATCCTCAACTTCTCTTTGCGCATTGGAACCAAGGTCGACCATTTTGTTGACGTCAACAAAATGGTCATCGACCGGATATCCGCTATTGTGGCAGGCAGTCTTCGCTTTATCAATAACTTTCTCGAAATTTCTCCATTCCGTATACTCTAAAATGATTTGCAGTTGACGAGCTTCCCAATATTCCACGCCATATTCATTGAGCCGTTTCATGCTCTCAAAGGTCTGCTCACTGTACTTTTGAAGCCTTTTCAATCTTCTCCCCCCTATAACCCCAGTTCTTCCAAGTACTTCTCCATCTGGGCTTCCACCTCAGTTAATTCCCGTTTGATCCTGCGGATGTTTTCCTTAACCGCATCCATGTCGACAGGCTCTTCTTCTTCAAAAGTATCTACATAGCGGGGAATATTGAGGTTGAAATCATTTTCCTGTATTTCCTCAATGGTGGCCACATAGCTGTATTTATCTGCATTGGCATAACGCTCATAGGCTGCTGTAATCCGGGCAAGGTCTTCCTCCCGCAACTTGTTCTGGTTTTTTCCTTTTTCGTAATTACCTTCACCGGAAGCATCAATAAACAATATGTCCCGGCGAATGCGCTTCTTTTTAAAAATGAGGATAACTGCTGGAATACCAGTACCAAAAAACAAATTCTCCGGCAAGCCAATGACGGCGTCCAGCAAATTCATCTCAATCATCTGCTGACGAATACGCGCTTCACTAGCCCCTCTAAACAATACACCATGGGGTAAAACTACGCCCATCCGGCCATTTTCCGCCAATGAATACAACATATGCTGCACAAAAGCATAATCTCCCTTGCTGGATGGCGGCACTCCCCACTCAAAGCGACGGTGCGGATCAAGAGATGCTTCCATTTTGAATTCATCGTCTTTTTTACTTTTCTTACCGGACACTGCTTCAACTTTCGTAGCAGTTCCCGCAAACCCCATAGCCCATTTATCCAATGAGAATGGCGGATTGGCCACAACAACCTGAAACTTCATTAGTTTGTCATCTTCCAGATGTAATGGGTTGGCAAGGGTATCACCCCAGGCAATCTTTGCATCATCAATGCCATGCAGAAACATATTCATACGGCAAAGAGAATGGGTTTGTCCATTTCTTTCCTGGCCGTAAATTTGCGCCTTGCCTTTTAGCACTTTTTTAAAAGCCCTGATGAGCAGCGAACCCGAACCACAGGTAGGATCATAGATGCGGTCATTTTCTTCCGGCTTCACCAGACGGGCAATCAATTCTGACACCTCGCTGGGAGTAAAGAATTCGCCGCCTTTTTTACCGGCATCAGAAGCAAAACGGCCAATCATGTACTCATACGCATTACCGATAATGTCTTCGTCGTCAAGATTTGCTGGCCGCAGATCAAGTCCGGCAAAGTCTTCCAGTAAATGACGCAGCAAAGCGTTGCGTTCTTTGGTTTTTCCCAGGTTCACTTCGGAGTTGAAATCAATATTCCGGAATACCCCGCGCAGCTTAGCCTTATTTTCTTCTTCAATATGTTCTAATGCCTTATTAATAATGTCGCCGATCTCGGCATCATTGCGCTTATTGTATATGTAATCGAAGCTCGAAATCTCGTCCAGCACAAAACGGTCGCGTAAAAGCGCTCTTTTTACACGCTGGCTATCATTCTCATAACGTTGCATATATTCATCATAATGCTCCTTATAGGTATCACTGAGATACTTCACAAACAGCATAACAAGAATATAGTCTTTATAAAACGAAGAGTCGATAGTTCCCCTAAACGTATCACAAGCCTTCCAGAGCGTATTGTTAATCGTTTCCTGTGTAATCATATATAAAGCCTCATTTCATCTATTATTTTTATGATATAAGCTTACCAACGCCGTTTTATAAAGTAGCTCCTTGTTATGTTTTATTGTATCAATCAAGAAAAGCTCTCTTTGCGACGTTACATAGATATCTGCAATTTTCTGCTGCTCTGCCAATGATAGCGGCTTAATTTCAAGTTCACTAAGAAAACTAGGTTTGATTGCCGCGAAAGTGCCTCCTGTGACGTTCTTAGCTATTTTACTTTTTACAATATCACTGTTTAAATACCACTGGATATAGGCGGAAATTGCTTTACCCCTTCGTGCCCGGATAATACAAAAATGTGAGGAAACGACAATACCTTTTGTCTGATCGGTAATTAACACCGATGTATTGGGGACCGTAAGTCTTATTACAATATCCCCCGGATATGTAATGTAGTTATAACCAAGCTCTTCTAAACTATGGAAAATATCCAAAGCATTTTTATCAATGGTGCCATTCTCATTGATGCACTTCAAGTTTAGCTGTTGATAGGTAAAGTTCCGTTCTTCTGTAGAGTCCGCTGCTTTTCTTGATAGAACTAGTCCAGTTTTTATTTCTGCAATGTCCCTCAGCTTCATGATTCACCTCGATTATCCAAAACCCCGGCCAACTACCAAGCTGACCGGGGGAATTCATTACTTTTCTTTTGTTACACCTTTGAACGGAGTGCCATCTTGTTTTACATCCATGAATTTTCCCGTTGTGGTATCGCGCTTGACCCATTGCTCTGTTTTAGGATTGAATATCTGCGAACGATCCCGTACAGCGCCCCTTCTACTATTATCACCATAGGGCTTATTTGTCGCCAAATTTGCTCCCTCCTGTCAAGTCTTTGCATCTGCCATCATGGCTCATCTATTAGACATTACCTATCCCTAACTCAACTAGAATTGATCATCTTTACCTCCTTCTGGGATAGCAAGGCAAAAGGCATACAATAGCTTAACTTAAACACCATTTTGTGATACAATGTAAATGCGTATTGACACAAGCGCTGCTTGTGGGGTCCACGGGGAATTGCCGTTCCACGTGGACCTTATGTTTAATTTATCCCGTTTTTTTCGTCACTGTCATTTTGTAACAACACCTACTACCTATATAATAACATCCAACTACTACCATGTCAAACTTTTTTTGTCACGGTTTGTTTGTGACATCGTTTGCATGAGATTAAACGCTATAAATTAACTCAAAAATAAAAGAACTAATACAAAATATGCACGTATTAGTTCTCAATATTTATCTGCTATTTTTTGAATGATTCTAACCGATTTTATTGTTATAAACCACGTTCTCTCTACTAAGTTCAGCACACTCTCACTCAAGTATTCTGGATTTTTCGCCGTTACCAGTGGTACGATTTTCCGTATCGGGTTTAACGGCGAAACTTCTTCGCTGTGTTAAATACCATTCAACCACTTTATTTGGTCTGCTGCACAATAGCGGGACCATAATAACATGGTCCACTCCCTAATGTCCCAGACTATGTTAAGTTTCTGAATGCTTTCAATGTAATTCTTATAAGTAATGAGTTTAAAGGTTTCATCACCTTTTCTCAATTTACTTTTAAAACTTTTAGCTGCTGATATTGCATAATCATCTTCATGAGAACAGAATAGGCCCGTAATAACAAAATCATACTTCTTGTTTTGTAAAAAGGACTGCCCAATTAATTCATTGCGGAAAAGTTGATTAAGTTTATTATTGCGAACATAGTTATAATATTCATCAGTAAAATGCCCATTTGAGTCATCGAATATCTTCAAATAGGTGTTATGATTTTTATTTCCTTAATCTCCATAAAATATCTCCGACTTCTGGGGCTTATAAGAAAACTCATCAGTATACATACATTCTAATCCAAATAAACCTCGCATCCTACCACTACATATATCAAAAGCGACATCAATGGCTGATTGATCCTCCGTATAATTTTCTTTAGAAAAAAAATTAAAGCACAAAGGCTGACTTGATAGAAGATTGTTAAATAATCTATCTTCTTGGATTATTCCAGTATTGCGGTCCTTCCACTCTTTTAGTGTCTCATCTACTGCAATAATAGTGTTTCTGGTAAGGAAATTCTTGCGATTGATATTACCATTAAATATTGTATTGCAAATCAATTCGTCCTTTTGTGGATGTTTTCCCGGTTCTTCCCCTAAAACAAAAGCACGCCACCATCCTTGGTGTCTTCTCATCCTTCTTTTAAAATCACCTTTTTCACTTGGAACACTACCGATGAGTGACCTTAACTCATTAATGAACATCTAGTAAAACCCTTCCATGTTCCCGCAAGCTTAATCATATGCTCAAGTGCGTTTTTGAGACATTTTATAATGATTTCCCAAATACTGCAATAACTTCATCACTATCTCGATTAGCTATCGTCTTGCCCATTGCCCCGCCAATGAGATTCAAAATTTCCTTTGCCCTATTTGCAAAAAAATCATCAAAATTATTTGACCGAATACAAGTTGTGTCTATTAGATGGCTAGCTAGATACTTGTCTAAATCACTCGTGCTAACTTTATTTGCGTTCTCAATCCTTGTTATGTATGTACTAGGTGCATATCCACTCAGTATCCGGTTGGTTCTCGCAAATAAAGGGGTTTTGTTAACAATTGAATTCCATTTTTCTCGTTTGTACAATTTCTCTGCGTATGCACGGGGAAAGATATGGTGAATATCTATATTTTCATCAAGGAATGCCGTAAAATCCATTCCCCGTCCGCTTATAAAATCTGTACACCCAGCTTTAAGGAGCAGAGCCATAACTCCTTTATATGCCGCACTAAGACGTGTTTGTAATGAAATTAATCTAGTCGGATGAAAATAGGCTCGATTAATGGTGTCTGGCTCTGCTCCACCTTCCGTTATCCAAGCAAGCAGTCCGACAACATCAAGTGCATATCTGGTTTCATTGGCACCACCGTACATTTCACCAAACACACCACACCAATACCATCGTGCTATTTTATTTTTTACCGTACTTTCGTGAATGCTCCCCCCTAATAATGCAAACGTTGCTGCAAGTGGAATGAGTTGGGTACTATACGGTAAGTCTCTATTGAAAAAAATTCGTTGTTCTTGTAAAAACTTTGCAACCTCAATAAAACTATCTGTTAGTAACTCCGCATTGGTCTTATAATCATTTAAGGATAAATTGAGAACGTCCTTTTTTTTACAACTAACAGCACTGCCACCTGCTTTCCAGCGCTTGTAGCCCACAAATAATGACATCGCAGTTAAGAAATCTGTTGCTGTTGCTTCCGCTATTACCGAATGTTTTTTGATCCTATCCTCTCTTGCTTCCCAGTCCTTTCTTAATTCAAAATCATCAGCAGCGAAAGTAGCTGTTACAAGTTCAAAAACTGTTAGAGCTACACCACCTGTATTAACATTTTCAAACACCTGGCATACCGCTTCCTTAGGAGTTGATTTATCAAGGGTTATTACCGGAATTTTATATGTTTGAATGGGAATTAAAACACTAGCGATGAACTGTGCGTACCGTTGTAATATTTCCGGTTTGTAGTTGTGATACGCTTGATATTCATTTTGCCACATTGTACAATCGATCGGATCATATACGATATTTAGCGGAAACATATGCTGCTCGAATTCCTTTTCACGGGTTGACAAGTCTAATTCAACTTCTCGGCCAAAATTCGATTTTACCATTCTGTCTTCAGGCATAGATATAATAGCATCTACTCGCTCAACATCCTTGTCTAAGCACTTAGATATATCGAGATAGTAAAACCGTTTTATATCTACTTTTTTCTCAGTGATCGTTTCAACAACTTTACGACTATACATCGAGCAAAATATCGAGGTTAATCTTTGCTGACCATCTAAAACCAGTTTATCTGGTTTGCCAATAGTATCAACATTGGTAAATGCCCGATATTTAAACCGCAGATTGTCTCCGCCATACTCAAGAAACATAACTGCTCCAACTGGATACGAATTTGCAATACTGGCAATAAGTGCCCTTATTCTATAGTCGTCCCACACCCAGCCTCTTTGAAAATCAGGGAGTTGAATTTCTGATTTTGATATTGCCGAGAGCATTTCAGATATACTTACATCATTGGAGCGAAAAGAGCTTGCCATATTTACGCCTCCTATAGTATCACTTATGGAAAACAGCTTAATTTACTTTTTCAGTAAATTATGGCTGTTTTCTTTACTTTGGGTAATATATCCTGCTACTAACTACGAAACCTTCCTACTCTTCCATGGTGGCTTTTTTATTTTTTCCCACACCCTGCAACGATTAAAAAGACAAGGGAAAGCGTCTGATAGGAATCAATTATGCAAACAACAAAATCCACGATTTACGCACCTTTGCGGATTTCCGGCTTGCTCTTTGGCTTTTAGCAGCTTATGCATATATAGAAATATAAAAATGGAAGAGTATCTTTATAAATATGCAAAATTAATCAAGAGAGCTCTTATCGCCTAGGTCCCAGGTGGACTGCTGCTTCAAATTTTGCGCAATTATTCCCGATGCAGTTCGCAAAAGTAAAGTAATTGACTATGACCTAAAAGTCAAATAAGGTCTTGGGAGAAGCACGGGGACATTAGGCTGTGTGAAAAGTAATTTCCCCAATTCGGTTTCCCCACTTCGGTATAAAAACAATCATTGTTTGCAAATTCATATGCTCAAAACAGCATGAAATGTGATACTTAGTCCCCACTTTTCCAGTTATGTTTCAAAAATTCTGGAGTCTTCACACAGTCTGACGTTCTTTCTGCTTCCACTATGTAATAAGACGATTGGGTAAAAAATAATCATACCATCGCATAACTTCTCCCCCTAGATCAGCAAAATATGAAGCAAAATAAATAAGAAAAATTTTTTTTCATATTGCGCCTTAGCAAGATAGATTCACATGGTTCTGGTTTCATCTTTCTACGGATATGTTAAAGTTTTTTCTTAAACTCTCTTTAGTCAATTTTTCTTCACATGTAATACTTTGTAAATTATTCTTGGTTTTTGTATAAACTCCTTCTCTAAGTCTTGTAAATTTGGAGTCTGCATGGCTTATGCTTTTGATTATGTACAAATTTTAAAGCGCCCCACCATCCCGGTGGGGCACTCACTCTAATACGGCATCTCCTCCATATTCAACTCAACATCCACCCCAAACATCGTTGCCAGATCATTCCCGGCAGCCGCCTCCTTTGGCCAATCCAAAAACACCATGCACTACGCCCACCACTTACTCATCCCCATTAATAATCACTTCCAGCTCACCGCTATGCGGGTCAAACAACAACCCATGAACAGGCACATCTTTGGGAATAAGTGGGTTCTTTCTAATTTTATCTACTACCTCTTTGATATTATCTAGCGGATGGTGAAAATAGTATAAATACCGATAAAGCATCCTCGAAAGTATTTAATAACAACTAAGGTTGCCATCTTATTGAAACATCAAATGATGAATTATTATTTAATTTATCTTCTTCGTACGAAATAACGAGTTTGTAGTTATTTTTTGTAAATGCCATTAGTGTTACTCCATTACTATTTTTTAACGGTTCCTCTTTTAAAAAACGCCATCCTTTTTTTGGGGCTTCGTCTATATAATATGAACGAATATTATCGCATCTATCTTGAGTAACATAAGTTGAAGAGACCGATGCCAAACCTTCTTTATGAAATGTTCGATGTGCTACCTCCTCGGCTCCAGGGTAAATAGCCAATTCATGAAGTTCTAATTCTAGTTTGTTTTCTTCTTTTATAGCTTCTTTTATGTCATATTTTTGTCCTGCGATAATACCGACAAATGTTGCGATTATTACTATAAATATACCAATAACCAAAAGAATAACCTTTTTAGTTAAATCATCCATTTAGTATACACCTTTTTTTAAAAAAGGATAGGGACGCTCTTCTTGCTTCGGAAAGTTATCATTTGATGGATATTCTATAAAAATTTCATTTATCTTAGTCTATCAGAAGTAAAAAAACCGTCCCTTTGCTTCCCTTCAAATATTAACCGCCACTCCACTGTGATTGAATGGCGATTTATTTTACTTAATGAATTTTTATCGAACGTTAAATTTTTCAGTGCAGGACACGTTATATATAGCGATAAAATACTCCGCATACCGCATTTCTCCGGATCCTGTTGCCAGATCATTATAGATAGGTCACCATCCCCAATTAGAGGCGTTTTGATTAACAGCACTTGTTACTTTAGGAACCATATAATAATCAGCCCATGTATAGCCATACTTATGACAATAATAGTTTTTCCAGCTGTCGTGATGGGGCCCCGATATATCTACCTGTTTGGGATTCTCAAGATAAGCTTTATAATTAACCAACCCTGCAGCTATCTCACAATCATCAAAAGTAAGTCCAAACATGTCACATGCAATTCCAAAAACAAAGTTAGCTGCTGGTCTGAATGCCAGCACAAAACCACTTGCACCATTAGAAGCACCGCCATATGTTCTTTGTAAGTCATCTTCGCAATTTGGCCAAAAATGACCAGTTAAAATACTATCAACAGTTACCCGATAGCGCCCTTCTCCTCCCCATTTTGATGTTCTATGCTGTAGAATAGGAACAGCCATATTATAATATTTGATAAGAAAATCCTCAAAACAAAAATCGTCTGCCACCAGAAACAGACAACAATTCTCGTTCTTATTAGGGTCAAAGTTATTATGATATGGGGCATAAACAAGTTGTCCATAGTATGTTAAATATTTAGCACAAACAAGATTATCATCATTCCTTGAAACGTTAAATCGATCTTCTGGGCTAGGCATAAATATTTTAACCCCCTTGATATTAGTCGTATGCTAATACTTCTTCCCGCATATAAAAGTGATTTCCGAGTTTATAAATATAATAATAATTAGTAGGTATTTCTTTACCATTTATTGTCTTCATACGATAAGTGTAATCCTCTTTTGCGGTTTCATCCGATGGATCATAAATTATACGATAAATATGATCCTCGTTTTCTTCTACATCCCATATCTTGTATTTTGTGTCTTTGTTTATCTCATTCATCTCGTGAATGTATATGTTTTTTTGGATTAGGAACTCAACATAATGACGTAAACATGGTATGACTTTGTTGCTGTGCGGAAATACCATGAACCAAGCTACTGCAATTGTAAGTATAATAAAAGCACATTGCTTTAT
The DNA here is from genome assembly GCA_023434855.1 of Bacillota bacterium. The sequence goes on from JAEYSJ010000388.1 coordinate 35,991, forward strand.
TTTTTTCCTAATCAGTTGCCATACGAAGGTAATAATACATAGCGGCGATAACACTACGACAACCAAGTCAAATATCACGGAAATGATTCCGCTATAATAAAATACCCACTTAATAATTATAAATAATAGCAAAAGAAATGATGGCGCAGAAAGCAACGTATTAAATTTCTCATTATTAATAAAGGCCATAATTTTTTGTGTTTTGCTATTATTCATTCTAAGACCTCCAATATTAGCAAAAGATAATGGCATGTCATATGCCATTATCTAATTTCTAATTAAAGCTTTATTTAACCATTATCTGAGTTGTGTCATTTTTTGCTTTGGATATTTGATCTCTTCTTGCCCTAAAATTAATCTAAACTCACCTGCAGAAACGGTAAATAAAGTAATCCATCAGATTTTACAGTTCCATGCATTTTGCTACTGATCATTTCAAGGCCTCCGCGTTTTTAAGAAATCGATATAAAGTCTTAAACTAAAAGAGGATGAGTGCTAAAAGTCCATTATGGGAGATTCCTTTTGTGATGAAAAATCGCCCAATGAATCATCACTTGATTGTAAGCCTTGAGGACCTTTCGTTTTAATCTTATCAAATTGGTCGACTTTTTGTCCTAAAATCAATCTGAAGTCACCAGCGCCCATGGTATTAGTATATATTTCATTGTATTGGATAACAAAGGCATTCGGAAACTCTATTGTTCGAAAAGTTTGATCAGCGGCAATTACATTAATGGTTACATCGCGATAAGCTTCTGCACGTTGTGCTGGAACTAATGACCATTCTAATAATTTATGGGTATCGCTACTATTAGACTCATCAATAAGTTTTCCCGTCATCCATATTGTGGTAGAAACATTTGTTGATTTAGCCAACGAATTGATCGGTGTACTTACATCCATGTGTGCAGAAGTAATTACGTCTACACCATAAAAAATAGTTTCTTGACCTTTAACGGTTAATGTAAATCCCATATTAGAACCTCCAAAATATTTTTAGCACATGTATTAATTTATTATTTTTATTACAAAATCCTTCTTTTTTTAAAAATTTTTCCATACAACCCAAAAATCTCGTCAACACAGTAAAAGCCTCTACAAATAATGCTAATAGTCAATATGAATAAAATTAAACGTAAAAAGAAGCCAGTTTGGAGCTGGCTTCTTTTTAAGTAAGTCAGTATTATTGATAGCAGCATTTAGTGACATTTTTGACTTGGGGCCATTCCTATTTTGTCAATATTTAATCATTAATTTTATCATCAAAGTAAGAAACAATCTATTCATCCCCATTAATAATCACTTCCAGCTCCCCGCTATGTGGGTCAAACAGCAGCCCATGAACAGGCACATCTTTGGGAATAAGCGGGTTTTTTCTAATTTTAGCTACTACTTCTTTAATATTATCCAGCGGATGGTGAAAGTGATCCACCCAGTCTACCAGTTCTTTTTCCACCATTTTAATAGCATCCGGGGAAATGCCGCGGTCCAACATGCGGGCTACAAATTCCTGCGATGTAGTATGAGCCATCCCGCAGTCTAAATGACCAATTACAAAGACTTCCTTTACTCCTAATTCAAAAATACTGATCAATAGACTGCGGATTGTTGTGTCAAAAGATCCGGAAATTGTATTTCCCGCATTCTTAATTACTTTCGCTTCGCCGCGTTTAATACCCATCGCTGGTTCCAAAAAATCTACCAGCCTGGTATCCATACAGGTAAATATGGCTATTTGCCGCTTAGGCAGTTTTCCGGCTTTCTCGTTATAATGTACAAATCTACCAGGTAGATTCTTTTTGAACATCTTATTGGCTACTAAAATTTCATCTAATATACTCATAATAATCTATATTCACTCCTATTAATTTCTAGCTGCCAACAATACATCTTGTATTGTAATATTGGGGTCGCTTCTTGCTGAGATAGGAAGGTATCCCCTCTAAATAGTCCTTAAACACCCGCTCCAAATCCAAAACGTCGTTCATTTCGAAGTAGCCGGATTTGCCGTTGACAAACCTGATTCCTTTTATTGCCCCCAAAGCAAAGGCTTTACGCGAAAATGATTCGTGGGATATTTCGACTTTGTCATCCTCGCCGATAATCATAACTTCATGCTTGCCGATAACGCCCCCGGCACGGACGGCGTTTATCGGTATATCAGTCTGGCTGACAGCCAAACCTGACGACCCTAATCCTTTTTCAATTTCTGCGGCAATTTTTACAGCAGTACCGGAAGGGGCGTCTTTTTTATATTTATGATGTATTTCGGTAACATGAAAGTCATAACTATTCAACATTTTTGCTGCCAAATTTGTTAACAGCATCAGCACATTAACACCCAAGGTAATATTAGGAGCGTAAAGAATGCCGGCATGGTATTTTCTTGATAATACTAAAAACTTTTTGATCGCAATTTTAGAAAACCCGGTAGTACCAATAACCATATTTACTTTCATTTTCGCAAATATTCTTGCGTTTTTCATTGTGGCGTCCGGATGTGAGAAGTCTACAACAACATCAGGTTGCGTCCTAAATACTACCTGTTCAAGATGCTCCGAACTCTCTATAGTATTGCCTATTGGGGAGAGTCCGATAAATTCCCCCAGATCTTTACCAATTTTATCGCTGCCCGGGCTGCAAACAACGGCTACCAGTTTTAAATCATTTTGTTCCATTATTGCCTTGGCAATCTCCACTCCAGTCCTGCCAATGCCCACTAAACATACTCTAATCATCAGAATCCCCCTCCTTCTTCGCGAAAATTAAAAACGCTACAGATTATTTATCCGCAGCGCTTAAAAAAGGGTATGACTAATAAACATATCCATCACCTTCTTTTCAACGCTTACGAGATTAGCTGACGGATTCGGGTCGAAAGATAACCCTACCTGGTAAAAACCAGGATTCACCCCTGTTTTTGGTTCTCCCGTTCCATTTCTGGATTCAGCGATTAAATTATTTACTATGGCCAAATGTAGATAAACAAGCTCCCATCTAACAGCATTATATTCTGAAACTCACTTTTGCGTGCCTAACCACTAAATATATCTATTTTATTAACAATAGCAACTACTATCTATCCTATATATTAATAAATTATAGTCATAATTTCAACGGGATATAATGTTGCATAAGCTGTTATTTTGTGGTTACACCCTATTTTTTTGTTTCTCGAAATAGTAGGTTTAGTAAGACGATAAACACTTTACCTGTGATTTCTTATATTCCCCTTCTGCAAATACCCACATTTAACTATATGGATAATAATCACTTCCATTAAGCTCATTGCTAGCTCCGTGAGAAACAGGGTGGTCGCCTGAATTCTTCAGTATAGACTCCGCAGCGGAACTTTTATAAAGCGGCTCACTCCCCATATCGCCGGTTGCTTCAAAAAGCAGTTGTTGCGTCTTTCTGTCGTACACTTTATGGTGTTTAGGTGTTACGCCGAATACCCCTTTAGCTGAAATAACATATTCTGATACAACTGTTCCACAATACGCACCAGAAAAATCCATTACTTTGCCATACACATTCAATGGTACAATCATCGCTTGAAATCGAAAACTTCTATCGTCATAGTCTTTTGTGCCATCACCTGTATCACTTGCATGATCATGCATGTAATAAACATCATAGAAACTATAATCATTTTTCCCTGTTCCTACATGCTGATTGCTATACAACGTCAAATGATTAATGAGAAAAACATCGGTATGATGAATGTGAGAAAAATTGCTTTGGAGTACATATCTACCCGCATAAACCCAATCACTAGCAAATGCTACAGACGAAAAAGTCATCAATACGATAAAGACAAATATTTTAGCGACTGTTTTCAATTCAAATCTCCCTCCCCTGAAAACGAAATCTATGAAGTTTTCTTTTATTAATTTTCCATACCTTTAAGCAAAATCCTTTATAATCCTTACTCAATACGCGGAATGATTGAGTTTACGTGAAGGTGCATATCCTTTTCTCTAATTTATTCAAATTATTTGCTAAAAATTCAAACCTTGCCAGAAGCCAAAAGTTCAATATTCCGCATGTGCTGCGGCTAGGTACTAGGGGGATTGAATAATTTTGAATAATTTAAATTGCGTGAATATTGTCCAGATAACAAAATATAATTACATTAAGGGATAATATCATCATGCATATCAAGAAAGGGGAAATTTCCAATGAAAAGGACTGCAGTTTTCATGGTAGTTTTTTGTATGGTATCGGTAATAGCATTTGGAGCAGCAGCACAAGCTGCTCCTGTAAATTTGGATAAAGCTACAAAAATGATTTCCGCCGCCGAACAAAAGGCAGTAGAAATTGGCTGTCCGATGGTTATCGCCGTAGTTGACGAAGGCGGCAATCTGGTTGCTCAACATCGAATGGATGGGGCGCTTTTGGCCAGCATTACTATATCTCGCGACAAAGCATACACTTCAGTTGCTCTTAAGATGTCTACTGAAAAAGCCGCCACCCTAACACAGCCTGGTCAGTCATTATTCGGTCTTAATACAACTGATGGTTCACGCTTGGTTATTTTCGGCGGTGGCATACCCATCATTGAAAATGGTCAGGTCATAGGTGCGATTGGCGTAAGCGGCGGTTCAGTGGAACAAGATGTTACTGTAGCCAAAGCAGGATTAGCTGCTTGGTAAAACACTTTATTTTTATAGGAATTACATCTTTTTAAATTTTGGATGAAAAATTATGATATTATCCCTTCATAACTGCTATTTGCGCAGCTCTTCCTTTACTTGAACGATTTGGATAGGAAAGTAAATATAACTATAGATCATGGATTATATTCTACTTCCTGCCTTCTTATATCATCGATAAGCTCCAATATTACCTTCTCATATTTTTTAGGCGCATAAACCGCTCCCCAACCACTACTTCTTTGGAATAGCCCATCATACGCAGTATCGTAATAAGTTTTAATATAATAATCGATATTTTGCTCTTCTAAGAGTGATTTGAGTATCTGCGCTTCAAATTCGTTTTCCAAAACCGCTATTTTTGTATGCTGTTCCATTACACACCTCATAATGTAGTTCCAAAGCTTCTTACTTTATATTATACCCAAACAACCATTATTTGCATAGCAAAAGCCTCCAGGCTAAAACCTTGGAGGCCTTGATTTAACTGGAGCCGGTACAGGGATTCATTATTCTAATTCCTTAGGGGGATAAGTATTAATTTTTATTTTATTTACAGTATTATTCGCAATCGAATAAATTTTATCAAGTGCCAATGTATCTCCTTGTTTCACTTCTGCAACATAATTTTGTATTGCTTGTAACCCGCCTAGTGCAAAAGCTAAAGACTTGCGTAAATCATCGTTGTCCGAAAACTGGCAATTGTCATATATCCCATAAATTTCTTCATTTTCCTTAATGATGTTATCAAAAAAATCGGTATTGTGTGACAAGATTAACCCTCCCTTTATTTATTCATTACTATCTTTTACGTTAATGAACTATTTATGCATTCACCATCCCTGGTGTACGTTCCATCCCGGGGTTAGCAGTAACACTACAAACTATTGCACAGTTTCCACAAAAGCAGAAATTAACGGGCTTGGCAGGCCTGAACAATAAAAAAATCCCCACGGGAAAAACCCGCGAATCCTTGATTTTACTAGAACCGATAAGAAGACTCGAACCTCCGACCCGTTCATTAGGAATTTGAATAAGTTTGTTTTATGCTTGAGGAAGAATGGGAAGAATCCGTGATTTTGCTGGGTCTTTCCCGTTTCTTTTTTCTCCATTAGGCATGATTTTATGGAGTGCGGTTAGAAGAATGTTAGAAGATTTTCAGAGCTGAAAGTGACATTTAGATTCCTATCGACTTCTAAAAACTTTCCAGTTATACTCTTCCTTATGATTAACTCCTGGTGCATAATATAGCTATATCTAGTTATGTATGGAAAAGCATATTGATAACGTTTGGGAGGTAAAATAATTGTTTGAACTTAAATATAGGATAGTTGATGATATTAAAAAACTATCACTCATAACCCCTGAAGTATTCGATAAAGACTTCGGTAATTTTGAGGGACAAATTGAATTGAACTTTAATGGTAATAAAATAGGTTATGTCTATGAAGGGGAAATTTCTGAAGAAATGTTTAAAGTGGGATGTTTTCAAAATGAATGGGTACTATCTTGGCTTACAAATCTGCTCCAAGCTGTAAAACTACTCCGGGAAAATAATTATTTAATTTTAGCTGAAATTGAATGTCCTAATTTTATAGAATTCACAAAATCAAACGATAGCATTAAAGTCCAAGAGTATAGACTACTACCACTTAATATTAGTAATTTCCAATCAGCCGGGGTTCCTGCAATGTCAGTTTTACCTCTTTCTCAAGAGATTGTATTAAAAACCGGTGAAAAATATTCACAAGATGCACAATTGAAACCTACTAGTTTTGTCGAGTCTTTTATATCATATATGGAATTTGAGCAAGAAGTAAAAAAGAAATGTATATTGTTTCTTAGTGAAATTAAGAAACGCTTACCCAATTTAATTAATTCAAGAGCTATTAAAGATTATGAGAAAGCTCTAATTACTTTAAGCAATTAGACATAGCAAAAGCCTCCAGGTTAGAACCTTGGAGGCCTTGATTTCACTGGAGCTGGTAGAGGGACCCATCTAACCATGTAGATATTGTTTGAGAAGCAAAAATAACGGCCCAACACTTCTTTCCAATAACAGGTCGCCAGTTCTGATTTAACCGTATGGATTGTTAACCGTTTTATTCCAATCCAATATTTGTATTATTAAAAAAAATGGGATATAATTTTAATAACGATCTTTTTTCATGTCTCTTATTAAAATATATTTTAATAAGACATCCTCTAAATTTCCTTATTAAAAATTTTTGCATGTTTTTTTATATAAGCAGACTAACCCCTGGCTGTTATTAAAATGCATTTTGGATTGTCAACAGCAAACTAGACAGATTTGTTAAGGGCCTTGTATTGACGTGGGCTAAGATAGCCTAAAGTAGAA
>JAEYSJ010000391.1 GCA_023434855.1 Bacillota bacterium
TAACAGCGGGATGATCATGCAAATGATGTTTACCTTTTTCTTCATTAATAATTATCCGGTCCATAATAAAGCTGGCAGGGGCTGTTTCTTTTTCCGGTGTTGTCTTAAGTGTTTCGGGGAATCTTACATAGGAATGGTCGTACCTATAGGTCACCGGTATCACCTCACTAATAATTTTCACTGATCTGGCAGTTCCTCAAGTTTAATATCATCGTCGTATCTTAGTATAAGTTCACTGGCCGCATTAAAATAAGCGTCTTCATAATCAGTTCCGATTACGATATCTCCCGTAAAAGAGCCGTTGCGCAGTATTCGAAAAACGGGCATTTGATATTGTCCTTTCTAATTGAAGTTTTTTCTATGCTCCCAAGTATTCCCGGTATCGTTCAAATAATTGACAGTGGTATACTATGTTTGAGGTGATAACTTGCAAAGCCTGAATACATATCTCCGGTGCTTCATTCTGGTTGTCATTGTTAGAATTATTGGTAAAAGCATCGTTTATTATTTTTAAACCGTTCTATTAAATTTGTAAACGCGTCCTCCCGGGAGGGCGTTTTTTTTATTGTATCGGAATTTATAACTTTTCGGGCCTCATTACGAGATTCCCATGCTGCAAAGCCGCACCACCAAATGTATGAAAGTGCTGGAGATTGCTTCACTCCGCTATGCTCGTTCGCAATGACATTTTAGGTTGTCATCGCGAGGAGGCGATAGCCGACGTGGCGATCCCATGCTTTAAGGCAGTAGACTTTCAGGTAGGAGGTACGACGAAGCAATTCCTGACTTGTTGCCGAAAAGCAGGGAGATTGCTTCGCTCTGCTATGTTCGCATGATAGCAAGGTTCGCGTTGCGTTTTTTATGCTTGGCTTGCATACTGCATAATAACACTGTTAACATCATTGATGCGGCTTTCCGGCACGGAGGCTGTCAGAGTAACCCCTTGCGGATGGCCGCCAGGCACTAAATTGGAAATATTATTGTGGTTTGGGGAGAAGAGAGTCAGCCCGGCGATCGTTTCTGAGTCATAAATAGTTTGTTCCGTATTACCTGACGATCCGACGTGAACATTTGTTAAGCCCATTGATGCTAAATCATTTGCTGCGGCTTCGGCCTGCGAACGGGTGGAAAAAGTAAAAGCAATCGTTTTTATTTCAGCCATTAATACTGCCTCCTTAATAAATAGGATGGCACAATTTTATTAGGGTATTCATTCTTTCTGTTACTATTTTTTAATCTTATTGTTAAATTGCTTTTTTACAGCCGTAGTCTACTAAACTGGGATTGCCTGTTTAAACTGTAATAAAATGATTATGATATGGGGATTGATAAAAGGGAGGGGGTATAGTAATGGATAAAAAAATTCAATCCTTGTCTATTATTGCATGTATTGGCGTTCTTATCGGGTGTCTGCTCTTGACTGGCTGTGGAGGTGGTTTAAAGAAACCGTCACCGCAAGATCCGGCGCCACTGTCTAATTTGGTGGTTCCCCCGGCGCAGGGCAGTATTTCGGCAGCCCGCAACACTCCGGTCGTGCGGGCTGCACAGGCAGTTGGTCCCGCTGTTGTCGGCATTACCAATAAAGCGTATGCGCGGGATTTGTTTGATCGTCAGATGGCAGTTCAAGGTACTGGTTCAGGAGTGATTTTTGATGCCAATGGTTATATTGCGACAAATAATCATGTTGTGCAGGATGCGCAGGAAATTATCATAGCTTTGCCGGATGGCCGTACTTTGCCTGGAAAAGTACTGGGGACCGACCCGGTAACCGATCTGGCGGTGGTCAAGATTGAAGCATCCGGTCTACCTGCGGCAACTTTTGGCGATTCTGACGGTATAGCGGTGGGCGAGCCGGCCATAGCAATCGGCAACCCGTTGGGGCTGGAATTCAGCGGCAGTGTGACAGCAGGGGTTATCAGTGCACTTAACAGGTCAATCGAGATCGGTGACCGCCGGTTTAAGCTTATCCAGACCGATGCAGCCATTAATCCAGGCAACTCGGGCGGTGCGTTAGTTAATGCCGATGGCGCGGTTATTGGTATCAACAGTGCCAAAATTGCTGCTGCCGGTGTAGAGGGGATTGGTTTTGCCATCCCGATAAACAGTGCACGTCCTATTCTCCAATCGCTTATTGACAAGGGGCGGGTGGTAAGAGCGTATCTTGGCATCGGGCTGCTGGACAAAAATCTTATTGCCCAGTACGGTTATAACGTTACTATCGATAAAGGCGTTTATGTGGCTAAAGTTGATAAGGCAGGGCCGGCAGCCGCAGCAGGTATTGCCGAAGGCGATGTTATCGTATCTGTCGGAGGCACGGAAGTTAACAGTGTGGCTGATTTGCGTTCCATAATTGATGCTGAGCAGGTCGGTAGTGCTGTTGCTATTGGTCTTATGAGAAATGGCGCACCAATGACCGTTAACGTGACATTAGAGGAGATGCCGGGCAAATAGTTTGTTGAAAAAAACCATTAACTGGCTTGCTGCATAGGATAGTGCAGTGAGGTGATTTAATGGCTTATTCAATTACCGTTAACGTGCCGGCCAGGCGGCTTACACTTTACCGGGATGGTTCACCGGTAAAATCTTATCCGGTTGGTGTTGGTAAAATGCTTACCCCTACACCTGTAGGCAATTATCAGATAGTCAATAAGAGACCAAATCCCGGCGGACCTTTTGGTGTTTTATGGATGGGGCTGAGCAGGCCGCATTATGGCATTCACGGCACCAACGACCCGGCCTCAATTGGTCATTTCGTTTCCCATGGCTGTATACGGATGTACAATAGTGATGTGCTTGAACTTTCCCGGATGGTTTCTATCGGAACGCCGGTGCGAATCACAAATTAGCCCTAAACCCTAAGTGCCTGGCAAACTCCATAAGTCCACAACAAGATATTTCGCATCTTGCACTATGGCTCTAATCACAATTTTGTGACTGGTTGTATTGAGAAAACGAAAATCTTTGTCGGTAAAAGTAGTAGCGTCCCGGTCAGGCGGGACATAAGTTACCGGCTGGGAATGAGGGTGTCGTTCGGTTACAGGCAATTTGGCTGCTAAAACAGCATTATATAGTGTAGAAGATACCTGGCACATCCCGCCTCCCAGTCCTTGCTCATGGCGCCCGTTTTCGCCAAAGATAGGGGCTTGTTTAAAACCGCGTTCTTCCGTAGGTTCGCCGGTAATGCGGTTGAAGGAGAATTCTTGTCCGGCACCCAGTATAGTATTGTTTATAAGCTTGGCGGTAAGCACAACATTATGCAACCTACCGGCGCTGTTATCCAAAATCGGCGAAGTGAAACTGCCGATTTTTTTTGCTGTAAATAATTGTTTACTCGTGATATCCGGCGGCAATTGTCTGTAAACAGCCTGAACTTGGCTATAGGGTGGAGCCTGCATGATCGCTGCCGTTGTAGCGGGAATATCTAGAGAACGGCCGGGCTTATCATTTAGTATTTCCCCGGTTGCGTTGTCAAATCTGGCGTTGTGGGGGCTATAAGCATTTTTTTCATTTATTTTTTTAAGTATCCCGGCAAGTTGCTCAGATGTAAGGCCGCCTACTTCCAGACCTTCCACTGAAACACCAGTCGCGACTTGTACCGCGGCTGGTTTTGGAGCAGGCGGTCTTAATCCGCAGGCGGAAAAAACTAGGGCAAAAGATAGAAATATGGTAATTAAAATTGTATTCACTTTGTTCCTCCATAAATTGGCATTAATATTTATTAACTCTTCCGTCTTTTTCGCAATAGTATGGGGTAGCATTTTTGTTGCGGAAAGAAGGTGGAGAAAGTGAATGCCCTGCCAGAGCTGATAAATAATTTGGAGAATTATACGGGTATCACTTGCCATTCAGGTGAAGTTAAACCAGGAAATATTTTTGTGGCTATCCGTGGAAGAAGTGCAGATGGCAATCTATATATTCCGGAAGCAGTGAGAAAAGGGGCGCAGGCGATAGTTACCGATTATCCGGACGGTGTACCGCTATCAGACATTCCGGTAATAGTGGTAGCTAACGCGCGCCAATCTCTTGCTGAGTTAGCGGCCCGGTTTTATGGTCATCCTTCCCGGAATTTAGCGGTAATCGGGGTTACCGGCAGCAACGGCAAAACAACGATTACAATGATGCTGGAACATATTTTTTATCATTATGGCTATAAGACCGGATTGATTGGCACTGTCCGGGTGAATACAGGCAACAGGTCCTTTGCCAGTAAACTTACAACCCCGGATGCCGCCAATTTGCAGTATTACTTAGCGGAAATGCGCAAGAATGGCATAACACATGTCCCCATGGAAGTATCGGCGCAGGGTGTGGATATGCGGCGTGTTGATGGTGTACATTTTGTGTGCGGTGTTTTGACTAATATTTGTCCGGACCATTTAGACTTTCACGGTGATTTTACCAACTACATAGCTGCCAAGCAGCGTTTTTTAAAACTGTTGGACTCGGCTACGCCGCTGGTGGTTAATACCGGTGTGCCTTATTGCCAGGAAATAGCTCAGGATTATGCTGGTCCGGTAGTTTCGGCCGCAGTCAATGCACCGGCGGATATTTCAGCAAAGGTAATAAACATGACCCCCTACGGCAGTGATTTTGAGTTCAGAATAGACCAGCCGGTCATAATCCGGAATAGGTTGGTTTTTTCGCCTTATCATACGAACATGCGGTTAGCCATTCCCGGGCAGCATAATGTTGAAAACGCTTTATTAGCCGCGGTTGCCGCTCTGCTCCAGGATATACCGGTAAATGTGGTCACTGAAGCTCTCGCGACTTTTAAGGGAGTCGAGCGCCGGATGAATGTTCACTATTTTGATGATATTACGTTGATTGATGATACTGCGCTTAATCCAGGCAGTATTCAGGCTGTTTTTAATACTGTACAAACTTTTCAGTACCGGCGGCTAATAGTAATAAATGCCATCCGGGGCAGACGGGGCAGGGCAATTAATGCCGCTAATGCCTCATGTCTTGCCCGATTGCAGAAAGAATTGTCATTTTCATTGGTAGTCACCGCGGCAAATGATCATGTATCTTTGTCCGATCTTGTTACCCCTGAAGAAGAAGATGCCTTTTTAGACGCACTTGTTGAGAGTCAAGCCGATCATTTATATCTGGCTTCCTTAAAAGAGGCAATCTCGGCAGTCTTGGCAAAAGTTTGTTCCGGTGATATGATTATTTTGCTTGGTGCCCAGGGAATGGATAACGGATATAACGTATTTTCATCTTTATTGTCGCAGAATGTTGGCTAAAGTTTATAATAGTCCGGTCATTTATTACTTTAGCCAGCATCGAAAACCAATATGCGCTCATTTTTTACCGGCCGGTTTTCTATTCTCCCGTATAGTGCAATATCTTTGCAATTATTTCCGGGAAAAAAGAGTGCTGCGTTGCTTGACATAAGGATGATGGCATGGTAAAATAAATTTCGTTGTTAGGCAATTAGCAAAGTTTATAAAATGGTGGCTGTGGTGAAGTGGTCAACACGGCGGATTGTGGCTCCGTTACTCGAGGGTTCGAGTCCCTCCAGTCACCCCAATAATTTTCAGCTTTAGATAGTGGGCTTAACAGCTTTGGCTGCAGATATCTATTCTCATATTAGCAAATTGGGGCGTAGCCAAGTCGGTAAGGCACGGGACTTTGACTCCCGCATGCGTTGGTTCGAGTCCAGCCGCCCCAGCCAT
>JAEYSJ010000398.1 GCA_023434855.1 Bacillota bacterium
CCCTGTACTGGACGGAGGACATGTAGTTACATTGGCGGTAGAAGGATTTCGCGGTAAACCGCTGAGCAAAAATAAAATGCAATTTATTCAAATGATTGGTTTTGCGTTGCTTTTGTTACTAATGATTGTGGCTACCTTTAAAGATATTAGCAGACTGAAATTATTTTAGTCTGGATTTTGAAATGAGTGATAACATGCAGCGAAGAAAAACCTGTCCTATTCGTATCGGCACTGTAATGGTAGGTGGTACAGCACCAATTACAGTACAATCAATGACTAACACAAAAACGGATAACATAGAAGCAACAGCAGAGCAGATTCAACAGTTAGTCAGTGCCGGATGTGATATTGTCCGGGTTGCTATACCTGATATGGCAGCGGCAATAGCGGTCGAAGGTTTAAAAACTGCTTTGCCTGACATACCGCTTGTTGCCGATATTCATTTTGATTATCGTTTAGCGATTGCTGTTATTGAACGGGGAATTGATGCTTTGCGGCTTAATCCGGGTAATATCGATAATCCTGAACATGTAGCCCTAGTGGTAAAAGAAGCCCAAAAAAGACACATTCCCATACGTATTGGGGTTAATGCCGGTTCTTTAAGCAAAGAGTTCCTTGCAAAACATAACGGGCATCCTACGCCTGAGGCAATGGTGGCCAGTGCTTTGCAACATATTGCCATATTGGAAAATCTTGATTTTTATGATATTAAAATATCCTTAAAGGCTCATGATGTGCCTATGACAATAAAGGCTTACCAATTAATGTCCGATGCAGTCGACTATCCGCTGCATTTAGGAATAACTGAAGCAGGTACTATTAAATCCGGGGTTATTAAGTCGGCGGTAGGCATTGGTGCATTATTAGCCCAGGGGATTGGCGATACTATAAGGGTTTCTTTGACAGGTGACCCTGTTGAGGAAGTGCGGATAGCTAACGAAATTTTAAAGTCATTGGGTTTGAGACAGTTTGGTCCTACCCTTATATCTTGTCCCACTTGCGGACGCTGCAATATAGATTTAGCTGTGATCGCCGAAGCTGTAGAACAAAAGCTTAGCAGTATTAAGAAACCGCTCAAAGTGGCCGTTATGGGTTGTGTGGTGAACGGTCCGGGGGAAGCCAGAGAGGCAGATATCGGTATTGCCGGTGGAAAAGAAGAAGGATTAGTTTTCAGAAAAGGCACCGTATTGAAAAAAGTGCCTGAAGGGCAATTGTTACCTGCATTATTTGAAGAAATTGATAAACTTGTACAGACAAATGAGGAGGAAAGATAGTTTATGCGCATGTCTCAAATGTATGCACCCACTCTACGTGAAACACCTGCTGAAGCTGAAGTGGTCAGTCATCAGTTGATGCTAAGAGCAGGTATGTTGCGCAAGGCTGCCGGAGGGGTATATTCGTATTTACCATTAGCCTGGCGGGTATTAAAAAAAATCGAAACTATTGTAAGAGAAGAAATGAATGCCAAGGGTGGTCAGGAGCTTTCAATGCCGATAATTCAACCTGCGGAAATGTGGCTGGAAACTGGGCGCTGGCATGTGTACGGCGACGAAATGTTCAGGCTTAAGGATCGCCATAACCGTGACTTTTGTCTTGGTCCAACCCACGAAGAAATGATTACAACATTAGTTCGATCAGATGTCCGTTCATACCGCCAGTTACCTCTTCTTTTGTATCAAATTCAAAATAAATATCGTGATGAAATTCGTCCGCGTTTCGGTTTGATGCGGGGCCGTGAATTTATCATGAAAGATTTATATTCTTTTGATCGCGATGAACAAGGATTGGATGAAAGTTATAACAAAATGTATGATGCTTATAGCAAAATCTTTACCCGCTGCGGTCTTAAATTTAGAGCGGTAGAAGCCGATGCCGGCGCCATAGGCGGTAGCGGTACTCATGAGTTTATGGTTATTGCCGATTCCGGTGAAGCGGCTATTGTTTACTGCTCTGAATGTGATTATGCCGCCAATGTGGAGAAAGCAGAGCTAAAGCCGTTAACTGCAGCTAAAGAGGCGTTATTACCGTTAACCATCACAGATACTCCGGGAACAAAATCAATAAACGCGCTAACTAAATTCTTAGAAATTGGCGCCGATAAGACTATCAAAGCAGTTGCCTATAAAACTGAAAAAGATTTAGTTCTGGCGTTGGTGCGTGGCGATCACGAGGTTAATGAAATTAAACTTAAGAATGAACTGGACTGTCTTACTCTTGAACTGGCGAACCAGGATACAATTGCCGAGATAATTAATAGCAGTGCGGGCTATATTGGCCCTATTGGTATTAAGAACTGTACTATTGTTGCCGATACTACGGTTATGAATATGTATAATGCAGTATGTGGCGCGAATACACCGGATCAGCATTATAGTAATGTTAATCCGGAGCGGGATTTTTCACCGACTAAAGTTGCCGATATTCGTCTGATACAAGAAAATGATCCCTGCCCTCATTGCGGGTCTCCTGTCAAAACGGCTAGAGGTATTGAAGCGGGACAAGTTTTTAAACTTCATACTAAATACAGTACTGCTTTGCGTGCTACCTACCTTGATGAAAATGGCAAGGAGAAGCCGATGGTTATGGGATGCTATGGGATAGGTGTTAGCCGTACTATGGCAGCCGCAATTGAGCAAAATAATGATGAGCACGGTATTATCTGGCCTGTAGCAATTGCGCCATATCATGCGATTGTTGTGCCGATCAGCATTAAAGAACAATCGCAAGTAGCATTGGCGGAAAAAATTTATACGACACTAAACTCTGCCGGTGTTGAATCGGTGTTGGATGATCGTAATGAACGGCCTGGCGTTAAATTTAAGGATGCCGATCTTATTGGTTATCCACTTAAAATAACCATCAGTCCTAAAGCTATAAGCGAAAATTTAATTGAAATTAAAGTCAGACGCACAGGGGAAACATTCTATTTTACTATTGATAATTATATTACGGAAATAAAAGCTTTATTAGCTAAAATTTAGTATGAAAGCGTGATTGTAAATCACGCTTTTTACCTGTATATGAATAAAAAAAATTATGTTAAAATAATATTGCACCTATTGATATTTTAGGAGAGAATTGCCAATGCAGAATTATTGTATTATCCCTGACAATTGTAAGAATTTTTTAGAATTCATAGCTAACTTGGCTGTTATGTCAGAGTATAAAGAAGTATTAAAGCATACTAGAGTAACTAAGGTGCAAGTAAACACATCTATCAATTCCTGGGATGTGTTTATTGACGTTCCACAACAACTGCCTGACCAGATATTGATAATTGCCGGGCAAAGTCTCTGTAACAATTGCGGTTTGAATAAAGTTAGTTTTATACAAAATGTTAAAGATCTTGCTGAATATCTTCAACATGAATGGCAAAATTTTGTGACGCAAATTACTATAGATACCTGCACAGTTAAATATCTGTTGATTAATGCAAAATGGACATTGCACAACAATGTTCTATCAATAGAACTCACCGGCGATATTTCTGCCGAGATGCTCCATAATAGTGGTGTTGTGCAAAAAATGAAAACATTTATTTTACAAGAATTTGGAACTTTGTGTGATATAGACTTTTCTACTATTGAACAAGAGTATGAAAGTTGTTGTGAAGATGATTTATTAACTCCTGAATATCTTGAAGCATTGAATGAACACACTGCGCCAACAGAGATTAAGCGAACAGATAATCCTGTTATTTTGGGGCGAAATATTAAAGATTCACCGCAGCCCCTTAACCTTGTTCAGGAAGAAGCCCGCAATGTAGTGGTTGAAGGACAAATTATTAATTTTGAACTGCGTGAATTGCGTTCAGGACGCTGTTTGCTGACTTTTGATTTAAGTGATCTGACTGACGGTATTAGCGGTAAAGTGTTTTTTGAAGACCAGGATGAATTTAAGAAAGTTTCCGGTGCAATTACCCAAGGCTTGTTTGTCAAGATGAAAGGTACTGTACAATTTGATAAATACGCCAACGAAAATGTGTTATTTGCTGACAGTATCTGCCGTATCAACAAACCGGAACGAAAAGACAGCTCAGAAAAAACCCGGGTAGAATTACACGCCCATACCCGTATGAGCAATATGGACGCAGTAGTTTCGGCTAAAAGTTTAATAAAAACAGCCGCTAAGTGGGGACATACTGCGGTGGCAATAACTGATCACGGTGTTGTTCAGGCTTTTCCTGAGGCTCATGAGGAAGCTGATCAAGCCGGCATCAAAGTTATCTACGGAATGGAAGGTTATTTGTTTGACAATGATATAAACAAAGCCCGACATATCGTCATTTTGGCAAAAAACAGTATCGGTTTACGCAATTTATATCGATTGGTATCTCTGTCACACTTAAAATATTTGCACCGGACGCCCCGGATACCCCGGCATGTACTCAATGAATACCGGGATGGACTCCTCTTAGGTTCAGCATGTGAAGCCGGCGAATTAATTCAAGCAATAATAAATGGCGCAACAGACGAAGAATTGTTGCAGATTGGTGCTTTTTATGACTATCTTGAGATCCAGCCTATTGGGAATAATGCTTTTTTATTACGCGAAGGAAAGGTGCCTAATGAAGAAGCTTTGCGGCAAATAAATATCAAGGTATGTAAGCTGGGGGAAAAATTAAATAAGCCGGTCGCAGCTACTTGTGACGTACATTTCTTAAACCCTGAAGATGAAGTTTATCGCCGTATTCTCATGGCCGGCAAAGGATTCGCTGATGCCGATAACCAGCCGCCGTTGTACTTTCGTACTACCGAAGAAATGCTGGAAGAGTTTTCTTATCTTGGACAGGTAAAGGCTTATGAAGTGGTTGTGGAGAATACCCGGCAGATTAGTGAGCGAATTGAAAAATTCAAACCTATTCCGGATGAGCTATATTCACCGCAGATTCCCGGAGCAGAAGAACAAATCCGCTCTATGTCGTATCAAAAGGCTGAGGCATTATATGGCGATCCTCTGCCGGAAATAGTAGCTTCACGTTTGAAATATGAGTTGGATGCGATTATAAATAATGGTTTTGCAGTGTTATATTTAATTGCCCATAAATTGGTAAAAAAATCACTGGATGACGGCTATCTCGTTGGTTCGCGGGGTTCGGTCGGATCATCTTTTGTGGCAACGATGACCGACATTACCGAAGTTAATCCTCTACCCCCCCATTGGCGCTGTTCAAACTGCAAATGCAGTGAATTTGTTACAGACGGTAGTTATGGTGGAGGATTCGATTTGCCTGACAAGATATGTCCTCAATGCGGAATGCCTATGGGCAAAAATGGGCATGACATTCCATTTGCTGTCTTCATGGGTTTTCACGGTGATAAGGTTCCTGATATTGACTTGAATTTTTCCGGTGATTATCAGCCAGTCGCTCATAAGTATACGGAAGAACTGTTTGGCAAAGATAGCGTGTTTAGGGCAGGTACCATTGCCACTGTTGCGGATAAAACCGCTTATGGGTATGTAAAAAATTATTTTAATGACAAAGGAATTACACCACGCAATGCCTATATAAATAGTCTGGTTGCAGGCTGCACTGGTGTAAAACGTACTACCGGACAGCATCCGGGTGGCATTATGGTTGTACCGCGGGATATGGATGTACATCATTTTACACCAATACAACATCCGGCTGACGATAAGAATTCAGGTACAATCACCACTCATTTTGACTATCATTCTATCAGTAGCCGCTTAGTTAAACTTGATATTCTGGGACATGACGATCCAACGGTAATAAAGATGCTGGAAGACTTGACAATGCTCAATCCAAAGACAATTCCCTTTGATGATGCCGACACGATGAGTCTGTTCTCCTCAACTAAGGCTTTAAACCTTACTCCCGAGCAATTGGGCAGTACAGTTGGGACATTTGGCATTCCGGAGTTTGGTACGAAATTTGTACGTCAGATGTTGGAAGACACTACTCCACAAACTTTTAGTGAACTAGTGCGTATCAGCGGTTTTTCTCATGGCACCGACGTGTGGCTGAATAATGCACAGGACTTAATAAAAGCCGGCACAGCCAAACTGTCTGAGGCTATATCTACCAGGGATGATATCATGGTATATTTAATCCACAAAGGGGTTGAGCCACAACTGGCATTTAAAATCATGGAAGGTGTGCGTAAGGGTAAAGGCGTTAAATCAGATGATGTAACAAAAATAAAAGCTAATAATGTACCTGAATGGTATGTTGAATCCTGTCAGAAAATAAAATATATGTTTCCTAAAGCCCATGCTGTGGCCTATGTCATGATGGCTTTTCGAATTGCCTATTGCAAAATACATTATCCTTTAGCATTTTATGCTTCTTATTTCAGTGTGCGGGCAACGGAATTTGATGCTGATCTTATTGTGCAGGGCGAAAATGCATTGCGGCACAAATTGATTGAATTAGAACAAAAAGGGAATACTATGACCGTAAAAGAAAAAGGACTGCAAATAATAGTTGAAGTAGCGCTAGAAATGTATTTGCGGGGTTTTATCTTCAAAAAAGTTAGTTTGTATGATTCTGATGCTACAAAATTTCTGATTGTTGAAAATGGCTTATTGCCGCCATTAGCGTCCTTGCAGGGATTAGGAGATGCGGCAGCGCAAAATATTGTGGCGGCGCGCCAAAACAGAGTGTTCTCTTCAATTGAAGATTTGCGAGTGCGCAGCAGAGTTTCAAAAACAGTAATTGATATATTAAAAGGGCATGGTTGTTTAGACGATTTGCCTGAAACCGACCAACTGATGCTGTTTGCCTGATTTAAATGTTGTAAAATTAATCCTGCGGTGGTATAATAAATAAGGTATAATTTGTTTTGTGTGTCAAGAGTGGGTGGAATAACCCACTCTTTCATCTTAATTACTGGTTTGTATTGCTTTCGCATCTAGCTATAAACTGCTTAAAAAATCGCAGTTCCTCTTAAGGTGTGTTAACCTGCCAGATATAGGGTATAAGCGGATAGGTTGTCAGGCAAGACTAATAGTAGATGTTTTGCCCCGACAATCCGGTATTTTTCAGGTAGGAGGTTTTTTTATGTCTAAAGAACAAACTGAAATTTTGGTTGAAGGACTTGTAAGTGATATTATCAGGGAAACAAACCTGGAGTTAGTGGATGTGGAATATGTTAAAGAACGTGATTGGTATTTGCGCGTTTTTTTGGATAAACATGGCGGCATTGAACTGGAAGATTGCCAATGGGTGAGCGAACGTCTTGAGGCCAAGCTGGATGAACTTGATCCAATTAAAGAAAGTTATTACCTTGAAGTATCTTCGCCAGGACTTGATCGTGCTTTAAAAAAGGATCGCGATTTTACAAGACATGTCGGTGATAAGGTTGAAATTAATACTTTTGCACCAATTGATGGCCGCAAGACAATTGTTGGAACACTGACAGGCTTGATCGATAGCAATATTCATCTTGACGTTGATGGTACAGAAATTAGTATTCCGCGAGATAAAGCGGCTCAGATCAGATTACATATCGATTATTGAAAATTGAATAGGGGGAATATTGGTTGAATGCAGAATTCATGCAAGCTTTTGAACAGTTAGGCAAAGAAAAGGGCATTGCTCCGGAAGTTTTATTTGATGCAATTGAGGCAGCATTAATCTCGGCGTATAAGCGAAACTTTGGCTCAGCGCAAAATGTAAGAGTATCTTTGGATAGAATTACCGGTGAAATACATGTATATGCCCGCAAGACAGTAGTGGAAGCACCAAGTGATTCTCGCTTGGAGATGTCTTTGGATGAAGCACGGGCTATTGATGTTCGGTATGATTTGGATGATATTGTGGAAATCGAAGTTACGCCGAAAGATTTTGGCCGGATTGCCGCTCAAACTGCTAAACAAGTAGTTGTTCAGCGTATTCGTGAAGCTGAGCGCGGTATTATTTATGAAGAATTTTCCAATAGGGAAAGCGATATACTTACCGGGATTGTACAACGTATCGAACAAAAAAATGTTTTTATTGACTTAGGCAAAGCAGAAGCCATTCTGGCTCCGTCCGAACAGATCGCGGGCGAAGTATATAAGCATGGTGATCGACTAAAGACATATATCATCGAAGTGAAAAAAACAACTAAAGGACCACAAATTCTAGTATCCCGTACTCATCCTGGATTGCTAAAACGGTTATTTGAATTAGAAGTCCCGGAAATCCATGATGGCATAGTGGAAATAAAGTCGGTGGCACGGGAGCCGGGTTTGCGTTCTAAGATTGCGGTATACTCCCGTGATGAAAACGTGGATCCTGTCGGTGCCTGTGTTGGACATAAAGGTATGCGGGTGCAAACCATTGTTAATGAGTTAAAGGGCGAGAAAATCGACATTGTAAAATGGAATGTTGATCCTGCTAAATATATTTCCAATGCGCTCAGCCCGGCAAAAGTTGTGTCTGTAGATATAAGCGAGGCAGAGAAAATGTCGAAAGTGATTGTGCCTGACTATCAATTATCATTGGCTATAGGCAAAGAGGGACAGAATGCCCGTTTAGCCGCTAAACTGACTGGTTGGAAAATTGATATAAAAAGCGAATCTCAAGTACAGGCAGCCACTTAGAAGGGGGGATTTACAGTGCCAAAAAAGATTCCCCAACGTATGTGTGTTGGCTGTCAAGAAATGAAAAATAAAAAAGAATTATTACGTGTCGTTCGTACTCCTGACGGTGAAGTTTGTATTGACCCGACTGGTAAAAAAGCTGGACGCGGCGCATACGTTTGCCAAAGTGAACAATGTTTTGCCAAAGCCTTCAAAGAAAAAAGATTAGAACGCGCATTGAAGCATACTATTGATTCTGAAGTTTACGAACAACTACGTTTAGGCATTTTAACGCATGAGTGAAGAAAAATTAATCTCTCTTTTAGGCTTGGCACAAAAAGCAGGCAAAATTGCATCAGGTGAGTTGGCAGTAGAAAAAGCAATTAAATCAGGAAAAGCCAAACTTATATTAATTGCCCTGGATTCTTCCAACAATACAAAAAAGAACTATCATGACATGGCAACATATTATGGAATATCATGCTATGAAAGGTTATCCAAGGAGATCTTAGGCAATTGTATTGGCAAAATACATCGTGCAGCTTTAGCAGTAGTAGATGAGGGTTTTAGTAAAGCTATTATTAAAACATTACTTGATCTTAAATAAATACTGTTACGGGAGAGAAAGAAAATGGGGGTGGATCAATGTCCAAACATAGAATATATGAATTAGCCAAAGAATTTAATACTACCAGTAAAGTTATTATAGATATTTTGGCCCGTAACAATATGACGGCCAAAAACCATATGAGCAGTGTAGATGATGATGCAAGAACAGTTATTGAACGAACCTTTGCCCGAAAAACAAATAGTGCCGAACAAGTGCCGGAAAAATTAGTTCAGAACGGGGTAGGCCACTCCGCCAAACAGTCTGTTGTGCATCATCCTCAGTCAGCAAGCGGTATGCAGGTGAGCAAGCCGATATCTCCTGCAATGCCACGTAATGGACAGTCTCAACACAGTAACAGCAGTAGTCAACATGGAGCCGACGGAAAAAGCGGGCAATCCTTTCATAAAGATCAACAACGACCGCAGCAGCAAAATCAGTATAACCAACAGAGACCACAGCAGCAGAATCAGCAGCGTCCGCAACAAAATCAGCACCAGCAGAACCGGCCACAACAGCAGAATCAGTATAATCAACAACGGCCTCAGTATGGCTCACAGCATAAGAACCAACAACCAATGGTAAGTAATCAACAAGGTCAGCAGCGTTCTGCTATTCAATCCAACCAGCCCAACCATAACCCTAACCGACAATTTGAGCAGCGTTCCCAGCAGCCAAATTCAGAGCGCCAGTCATATAACAGAACCAATGCGGGACCTAATCAGAGGCCCGACCAGCAATCATCCAGGCCGCAAGGATCAGCAAGTAATAATCAACGGTCGAATGAACGCCAACAGTCAGCAGGTAATCACAAACCTCAGTCAGGTACTGGTTTTAATAAAAGACCGCAAGGACAACATGGGCAGGGGCCAAATAAACAGCATCAGCATCGCACTCAGAATACTCAACACCATCCCAATGCGCGCCAGGCACCTCAACCGGCTAAAATTGAACCGCCAAAGCCGAAAGTAATTAAGTTAGGCGAATCAATCACAGTCAAAGATTTAGCCGGGAAGCTAGGCCGCGAGGTAAGCGAAGTTATAAAAAAACTTATGATGCTTGGCATTATGGCCAGTATTAATCAAGAAGTAGATCTGGACACGGCAACTCTATTAGCGGGAGAATTTGGCGTAGAAGTCGAGGAATTGCCACCAGAGGAAGATCCTACCGAAATTCCTGAAATTGAGGATGATGAAGCAAGCCTGGTATTAAGACCTCCCGTAGTTACTGTTATGGGACATGTGGATCACGGCAAAACGTCTTTATTGGATTCTATTAGGCAGACACATGTTACTGCTCAGGAAGCCGGGGGAATCACTCAGCACATTGGGGCTTACCAAGTCGTTTCTCATGGTAAAAGAATTGTATTTTTAGATACACCTGGCCATGAGGCTTTTACTGCTATGCGTGCCCGTGGCGCGCAAGTTACTGATATTGCAATATTGGTTGTAGCCGCCGATGATGGTGTCATGCCACAGACTATTGAGGCTATAAATCATTCTAAATCGGCAAAGGTGCCGATTATTGTAGCGATTAATAAGATGGATCGCCAGGGGGCCAATCCTGACAGAGTAAAGCAACAATTGTCCGATCATGGTCTTATTCCGGAAGACTGGGGCGGCGATACTATTATGGTGCCTGTTTCAGCTCATAACAAAACCGGTATAAATGAATTACTGGAAATGATTTTACTTGTAGCAGAAATGCAGGAAATAAAAGCAAACCCTAACCGCCATGCTTTTGGCACAATTATTGAAGCTCAATTAGATAAGGGACGAGGGCCTGTCGCTACGGTGCTGGTACAAAAAGGTACCTTGCATATCGGTGATTCGATTATTGCCGGTGTTGCCTATGGCAAAGTACGAGCCATGGTTAATGATCGCGGCGAAAAGGTTAAGAAAGCCGAACCCTCAACTCCGGTGGAAGTATTGGGCTTGACAGATGTTCCTCAGGCCGGTGATATTTTGGCAGCTGTTGATGAAAAAGTTGCCCGCGCAGTAGCCGAAAAACGTATTGCCAAAAAACGTACGGAAGATATGCAGCATTCACAAAAAGTATCACTGGATGATTTATTTAAACAAATTCAAGAAGGCAATATTAAAGACTTGAATATAGTAATTAAGGCTGACGTACAAGGCTCAATCGAAGCTCTGCGCCAGGCGCTCATAGCGTTAAATGAGAATACGAAAGAAGTACGAGTTACTATTGTTCACGCTGGAGTTGGGGCAATAAACGAGTCAGATGTTATGCTTGCCTCGGCATCTAATGCCTTAATTATTGGTTTTAACGTTCGTCCAGACTCTAATGCACGTAAATCAGCGGAAACTGAAAAAATTGATATTAGAACATATCGGGTTATTTACGAAGCAATTAATGATGTAGAGGCAGCTATGAATGGTATGCTGGCGCCTGAATATAAAGAAGTGATTCAAGGCCGCGTGGAAATACGCAAAGTATTTTCGATAGCAAAATCCGTTGTTGCCGGATCATATGTGCTTGAAGGCAAAATAACTAATAGTTCTCAAATTCGCCTCATACGTGATGGAATAGTTATACATGAAGGGGCATTAGAATCTCTAAGAAGGTTTAAAGATGATGTCAAAGAGGTAGCTGCCGGTTATGAGTGTGGTATTTCCATAGAAAAATTCCGCGATATAAAAGAAGGAGATATCATTGAAGCATTTGCAATGGAAGAAGTAAAACAAAGCAGTTAATTAATAGAGCGGAGGGGGAGCATGGGACAACTTCGAGCTGAAAAGGTTCAGGAATTTATCAAGCAAGAAATAAGCAGCATTATTCTAAGCGATTTAAAAGATCCACGTATTGGCTTTGTCACTGTTACACAAGTTGAAGTTACTGGTGATTTGAGACATGCCAAAATATATGTTAGTTTAATGGGTAGTGATGAACAAAAAGCTGATACGTGGCAGGGACTACAAAAAGCGTTAGGATATATGCGAACTGAAATAGGAAAACGTATTAGATTAAGATTTACTCCCGAGCTGTCCTTACATCTCGACGAATCGCTTGACTATAGTGCCCGTATTCAGGAATTATTGATTAAAATCAAGCAGGAAGAGAGTAATCAATAAATATGGAGCTTTCGCTTAAGCAAATAGCTGAACTTCTTGCCAGAAATGACAATTTTGTAATTACCGCCCATATTCATCCTGATGGGGATAGCCTTGGTTCCATGCTGGCGCTAAATAGTTATCTTTTATCTTTAGAAAAAAACGTTCAGATGATTCTTGATGACGATATACCGGACCTATATAAATTTCTCCCAGGCATTCAGAACATTAGTAAGCCTACTGATAAGCGAGTTAATGCTGATTTACTCATCGTGCTGGACGCCAGTGATGTTAATCGTATTGGTAAAGTAAGGGCTATTGTTGATGCACCTATTGTAAATCTTGATCATCATGTTTCAAATGTTAAATTTGCTGATTATTGGTATATTGACAGTCAGTCAGCCGCGACAGGCGAAATTATTTTACAGTTGCTACAGCTAATGCAGGCAAAAATTGATAAGGCTATTGCAGATTGCTTATACACTGCAATAGCTACCGATTGCGGATTTTTCCGTTATGCCAACACATCAGCCAGCACCCTCCGGTATGCTGCTTATTTGCTCGAATGTGGTGTTAAGCCTCAGGAAATTTCGGAACACTTGGAAACCAAGCCGTTGTCAAGCATTACAACTTTGGTTAAAGTTCTTGAAACACTTGAAATTTATCATCACGGTCAGATAGCTATTATTACTATTTCCACCGAGATTCTGGATACTGCCGAGAATACTGAGGGATTTATTAATTATCCTCGTAATATTGAGGGTGTAGAAATTGCTATCATGTTTAAGCTTGTCGAATCAGATACTGCGAGAATAAGTATGCGTTCCAAAAAAGCC
The DNA here is from genome assembly GCA_023434855.1 of Bacillota bacterium. The sequence continues at coordinate 13,044 of JAEYSJ010000398.1, forward strand.
GACGTCAGTAAAATAGCATTGTCTTTTGGCGGAGGAGGACATATGCGGGCTGCTGGTTGTACAGTAAAGGGCAATATTACTGATACCAAAGGAAAAGTAATACAAGCCGCAATTAAGCAACTTACGGAGACAGTCTAATGATCGGAGGAATTTTAAATCTTCTGAAACCGCCAGGTATGACATCCCATGACGCGGTGTCATTTATTCGCCGGACTTATGGCCTTAAACGTGTTGGCCATGCCGGCACGCTTGATCCTGCCGCCGCCGGGGTATTGCCGGTTTTTTTAGGTCAGGCAACACGTCTTATTGAATACACAACAGACACTGACAAGAGCTATCGGGTGGAATTGACTTTTGGATATCAAACCGATACAGGAGATGATACTGGTAAGATAATAAACACTTCTTCAGCCGATATGCCAGGGCAAAAAGAGATATATATGGTACTAGATTCTTTTGTGGGTACAATTGAGCAAATACCTCCCATGTATTCAGCAATTAAAATTCAAGGTAAAAAAATGTATGAGCTAGCAAGGGACGGAATTACAGTGGAACGCAAACCGCGAACCGTAACAATATATAATATTGCTGTTGTAAAATTTACCCCTAAGGGCATATTATTTGACGTTACTTGTTCAAAAGGAACATATATTCGTTCCTTATGCATGGATATAGGCGAAAAATTAGGGTGTCCTGCGGTAATGTCTTTCTTAGTTCGCACTAGAGTGGGTCAGTTTGATCTTGCTAATGCGCGGACTGTTGAGGAAGTTACGATAAACAAAGACAGCATTTTGTTACCGTCCGATAGAGCGCTGGAACATTTGCCTGCAATAACTTTATCAATTGACGAAGCACTGGCATTTCAACATGGCCGTAGCATTTTTTATGAAGAAGTGACTCTTGATATAGCTAGAATATACGACCAGCGTGGTCATCTTATCGGTGTCGGACAATATTCAATCAATTCTTCAATGTTAGTTCCGGTAAAAGTATTGCAATAGCAGTATTGCAATAAACCTCCAATAAGGAGAATGGTATGAAAATTTATACCCAACTAAATGATTTAAGCCACCAATTTCCTAAAATTGCCGTGGCCTTAGGAACTTTTGACGGGGTGCATATCGGTCACCAGCAAATAGTATCCAGGGCGGTTGAGTTAGCTCGTGCAATTGACGGTACAAGTGTGGTGTTTACTTTTAGCAATCATCCGTTATCAATTGTCGATCCCAATCGTTGTCCATTACAGATAGTCGCCTATGAATATAAAAATCAATTGATGGAAGCAATGGGAGTAGATGTTTTACTAACAATTCCATTTACGCATCAATTTTTAACATTGTCGCCAGGGGAGTTTATTAAACTGTTAGCGGATAATCTACGTCCCACATATATTGTTGTAGGACCGAATTATTCTTTTGGATATAAAGGTACCGGTACCCCGGAAACGCTTGAGAACGCAGGGTGTGAATTTGGATTTAAGACTGAAATCCAGCAAGCGGTATATGTCGATGATATAATTGTCAGTAGTACTATAATCCGCCAAATGATCACCCAGGGTAATGTTCATCAAGCAGCACGCCTGTTAGGCAGACCTTTGCAGATACAAGGTACCGTAATTGCAGGCGAAAAAAGAGGACGTACTTTAGGCTATCCTACCGCAAATATTGCTATTAATGAGGGATTGGCTATACCTGACGACGGTGTCTACGTTGTACAAATTGCCGTTGGCAAATTTCAATATAAAGGTGTAGCCAATGTTGGCACCAATCCTACTTTTAACTGCTCTGAACGCCGTATTGAGATCTATTTATTAAACTTTGCCGGAAATTTATATGGAAAAACTGTTACTGTCGCTTTCCTTGATCGTATCCGTGGCGAAATTGCGTTTACAACAGCAGAACAATTAAAAATGCAAATTGCTTTGGATATAAAAGTAGCGGAGAATTATTTATAGATTCTCTCCCTATTTATTGTTTGCAACACCTGAGCATTTATGGTAAAATACTAGTTGTGTGAAAGCATACTATTGTTAGTAAGTCCGAACCTCGGCGAGGATGATCGATTCTCCAACGATTATCTTGGCTAAAGGGGATAGCAGTAAAAAGGAGGTGCTCATTATGTTAACAACAGACCAAAAGCAGTATTTGATTGAGAAGTATCGTCTCCATGAGGCTGATACCGGATCTCCAGAAGTGCAAATAGCAATTTTGACTGAACGTATCAATTATTTAACCAATCATTTGAAGGAACATAAAAAAGATCATCATTCACGCCGCGGCCTTTTGAAAATGGTTGGTCAGCGTAGAGGTTTGCTGAACTATCTGCGTGATAATGATATTGATCGTTACCGTTCCATTCTTGAGAAACTTAATCTCAGAAAGTAGTCAAAAGCGGGGCTATCCCGCTTTTTTGATTTTTTTATAGATTAAATAGTAATAAAAAAGGAAATAATAAAAAAAATGTCGAAGAGTTAAACTTTGGAAATAAGTAAGGGGTTTATAAGAGGAGGAAAACCAACATATGGATAGTTTCCAGACACAACTAGGGGGCCGAACGCTGGTCATAGAATCAGGCAAAATGGCCAAACAAGCAAATGGGGCGGTACTCGTTCGTTATGGTGATACGGCCGTACTTGTAACAGCTACCGCATCAGCTGAGCCACGGGAAGGAATTGATTTTTTTCCTTTAACGGTTGATTACGAAGAACGACTTTATTCAGTAGGGAAAATACCTGGTGGGTTTATTAAACGGGAAGGCCGTCCCAGCGAATCAGCCATTCTTTCTGGCAGACTAATTGACAGGCCAATTCGTCCGCTGTTTGCCGAGGGATTCCGCAATGATGTCCAAATAGTGGCTACAGTTTTGTCAGTTGACCAAGATAATCCGCCAGACATTCCGGCCATGATTGGTGCTTCATGTGCTTTAAGTATTTCTGATATTCCCTTTAAGGGGCCGATAAGTGGTGTTCGAATTGGCAGGATTGACAACCAGTTTGTCATTAATCCCACTGTAAAACAGCAGGAACAAAGTGAACTTAGTCTAGTTGTTGCCGGAACTAAGGATGCAGTGCTTATGGTAGAAGCCGGTGCCAATGAATTATCAGAAGAAGTAATGTTAGAAGCTGTTGCTTATGGACACGATATTATTCGGGAAATTGTATCATTTCAAGAAACCATTGTGGGACAAATTGGTAAACCTAAACGGGAAATAGCTCTATATGGTGTATCGGAAGAAATTAATGCTGCTGTACGTGACTATGTTACCAATGATCTTAAAACAGCAGTTAGCAATCCTGATAAATTAGCCAGGGAAGAGCAAATAAAAAAAGTAAAAACAAAAACTGCAGAATACTTTGCGGCGATTTACCCTGATAATCCTAAAGAAATTGCATATGTTGTGCAAAAGGTCTTAAAAGAAATTGTTCGCAAAATGATTACCATTGATAAAATTCGCCCTGACGGACGTAAGGTAGACGAGGTCCGACCTATTAGTTGCGAAGTTGGTTTGCTGGCCCGTACACATGGATCGGGCTTATTTACCCGCGGACAAACTCAGATATTGACCATCACTACTTTGGGCGCTATCGGTGACGAACAAATACTTGATGGCCTGGGAGTTGAAGAATCAAAACGCTATATGCATCATTACAACTTTCCTGCATTTAGCGTTGGTGAAACCAAGCCATCCCGTGGCCCCGGACGAAGAGAGATTGGTCATGGAGCACTAGCTGAACGTGCTTTAGTGCCAGTAATTCCATCGGAAACCGAGTTTCCTTATACTATCCGTCTGGTATCAGAAGTACTGGAATCAAATGGATCTAGTTCCATGGGCAGTGTATGCGGAAGTACTTTATCGCTGATGGATGCCGGTGTGCCTATTAAAGCCCCTGTATCCGGAGTTGCCATGGGTCTTGTTAAAGATGGGGATCATTATACAATTCTGACTGATATACAGGGAATGGAAGACGCACTTGGCGATATGGACTTTAAAGTCGCCGGCACAGAAAAAGGTATTACCGCTATCCAAATGGATATTAAAATTGCCGGTATTACCAAAGAAATATTAACAGATGCTCTTGAGCAAGCCAAACGCGGGCGTACGCATATCCGGGAAAAAATGCTGGAAGTTATCCAGGAGCCGCGCAGTGAACTTTCTCCATTTGCTCCAAGGATTATCACTATGGAGATCGATCCCGACAAAATTCGCGATGTTATTGGCCCAGGTGGAAAAACAATCAAGAAAATTATTGAAGATACAGGCGTAACCATTGACATTGAAGATGACGGTAAAGTATTTATTGCTGCGGTAGACGTTGAAGCAGGCCAAAAAGCGGTAAAAATAATTGAAACTTTAGTGCGGGATGTAGAAGTAGGCGGCGTATATTTGGGAAAAGTTACCCGACTGATGAATTTTGGTGCTTTTGTAGAAATTCTTCCCGGCAAGGAAGGCCTTGTCCATATTTCTCAATTAGCCCGGGAGCGGGTGGCCAAAGTTGAGGATGTTGTAAAAGTCGGTGATGAAATACTGGTAAAAGTCACTGAAATTGACCGACAGGGACGTGTAAACCTCTCTCGCAAAGAGCTCCTCAAAGCGGAACAAGATAATAAAGAAAAAAGCTAAATAAAAAAACATAAACCTATTGGTTTATGTTTTATTTTTTTGATAGACTGAAAAAGCCATTTCATTAATACACTGTAAAGAGGTGGTTTTTATGAAATGGATTTTTATTGCACGTATTCGACAATGGTACGTATTTTTTACTGTAGGAATATTCTTAACTATAGCTATGATATCAGGTTTACTCCAACCGATCTTTGGCAGTTTGCAGCAACCAGGTAAAGTTAACCCGATTTTTCACGGCAATTTAGCCGAACCGAAGGTTGCTCTTGCATGCAATGTATTTTGGGGTGAAGAATTTTTACCGGAAATGCTTACTACACTTGCTAATAATAATATAAAAATTACTTTTTTTATTGGCGGCAGTTGGGCTAAACGCTATCCTGATCTGGTAGCAGCAATAGCCAAACAGGGGCATGAACTAGGTAATCATACCTATAGCCATCCTCATCCTAACATATTAAGCAAAGACAAAAATCAAGAAGAAATAGTTCGTACTGAAGATTTAATTAAACAGATCAGTGGCGTGAAGACGACGTTATATGCTCCACCCTATGGGGAATATAATGATGTTGTATTAAATGCGGCAGATGAACTAGGCTATCAAACGATCATGTGGAGTATTGATACAATTGATTGGAAACGTCCCCCGGCCGAAATTATTAAAAACAGGGTTCTCAAGAAACTGCATAATGGCGCAATTATTCTGATACATCCTACAGAATCAACCATGCAGGCCCTGCCTGATTTGATCACTCAGATCCAGACGAGTGGATATAAGATATCTACCATTACAGATATACTCCAATAGCAAAAATAGGCATGAAAATGCCTGTTTTTTTTATTGCTACAAAAGCGCAATTGTGATACTATGGTTTACATAAATAATAAATTTACGATGCTAATACACTCTAAATTGGAAATTCGATTTCGCTGGTTTAGGCGGGTTAGAGGGTCATATATTTCGCCTGCTATGTTTGCCTGCGTCTTTTTCATCGGTAATTATTTGGACAATCCTTCAAGCAAGGTCTGCGATTTCAAAATAATATCGTCCCAATTGTCTTAGTAATCCTGGCAAAAAAGCCCAGTTGCTGGACAGTATTAGAAGATGCGGTCATTAATCAATAACTATAAAATTATGGAGGTTTTTCGTGGACAAGAACAGATTATTATCACATATCATGCTTCTCTTGATGTTATTTACCATGTTGGTTCCTGTACAAGTCACTTATGCCGCTTCATTGGACAATGTGTTAAGTACTTTGGCTGCTTCAACCGTACCGTCACAGGACGGTGCGAGTGGCGGTGGGTTACTTAATAATTTATTTAGTCTGCTATTCGATAAAATTTTAGGTCCGTTGTTGAATATTTTTAATGGGAAGTCGTCTACTTCAAGTCAGGCGGCCGGGGGCAGCATAAAAGTTACACCCTTGCCACCCGTAAATCCGGGCTCTGTGCAGAATGATGGCATATTACGTGGTAAAGTTATTGTAGTTGATCCAGGTCATGGTGGCAGTAATCCTGGAGCGGTAGCAAATAATACCCGGGAGTCGGACAACAATTTGGCTGTAGGTTTGAATTTGCGGGATAAATTAATGCAGGCAGGTGCTAAAGTAATCATGACCCGTGACTCTGATCGCACCGTTGCACCTGAAGGCAGCACATTAGGACAGGAACTACAAGCTCGAGTAGATATAGCTGAGACTAATCATGCCGATATCTTTGTTAGTATTCATTCCAATGAAAATCCGGATAGTAGTATTGCTGGCGCCACAACTTTCTACCATAGCGGTAAATCACCGGATTTGGCACAAGCGGTGCAGAGTTCTCTTGTAAAAGAAACAGGCGCTATTGATAAAGGCATTGCTCCTGAAACCTTTTATGTCTTAAGAAATACTTCTATGCCGGGAATTTTAGTGGAAATGGGTTTTGTTTCCAACCGGGAGGAAGCGTCCCGGTTGCAAAGCGATTCCTATCGCAATAGCATAGCACAAGGGATTTTTGATGGGATTGTTAAGTATTTTAATAAATATTAACATCCCTAAAAGCAGGGATGTTAATTGTCTCTGCTTTTTCTCTATATCAAAATTTGCAGCTTACAAAGAAAACACGAACAGGTTGATTTGTCTTCCGTTTTGAAAGTATGTTAAATTTCTTGCATTTTCCAAACGCCTGGTGCTTTTTTATTTCCTCTTGCATATAAATTACAAAAAAAAACAAATCATGCAGGTATTTAGTCTATGCTAACCGAATATCTAAAATAAATCAAAAAGGAGCATTCTATGTATTATAAATCTGTCTTGCCAAATGGAATTAGAGTTGTTTCGGAGACGATACCTTATGTAAAATCTGTTACACTTGGAATTTGGGTTGGAACAGGTTCGCGCTCTGAACAAGAACATAACCACGGAGTATCCCATTTTATTGAGCATTTAATGTTTAAAGGTACGGCATCCCGCTCGGCCAAGGATATTGCCGAAACAGTGGATGCTGTGGGAGGACAGCTAAATGCTTTTACAGCAAAAGAACACACCTGCTATTATATGAAAGTATTAGATACTCATTTTGAACTGGCAATTGATATTTTGAGCGATATGTTACTGTCGTCGAAGTTTGATAAAGATGATATTAATCGTGAACGGGAAGTAGTACTGGAAGAAGTAAATATGTATGAAGATTCGCCTGATGAGTTGGTACACGACATTCACTTAAATAAAATTTGGCGCGACCATCCTCTTGGACGTAATATTCTGGGGACTGTTGACGCTATCAACCGGTTTGATCGTAGTTTGGTACTTGAATACTACCAGAACTATTATACTCCTGATAACATTGTTATTGCTGCTGCCGGTAATCTTACTCACGCAGCATTGGTAGAACTTGCAGATCGTTATTTTGGCAGTCTTAAGGGAACCAAACAAAAAGAAAAATCTGAGCCTCCGATGCTTATACCATCCCGTACTGTGTATAATAAAGACACAGAACAAGTTCATTTGTGTCTTGGAACAATAAGTGTACCTCAACATGCCCCCGAAATTTACGCTATTCATGTTTTAAATAATATTCTGGGCGGTGGCATTAGCTCGCGCTTGTTCCAGACTATTAGGGAGGAACGGGGGTTAGCATACTCAGTTTATTCTTATCAAACTAACTATAGTGACACCGGATTGTTTACAGTATACGCAGGAACAAGGCCCGGCAATGCCAAACAGGTGTCTGAGCTTATATTGCAAAATATTGCACAGTTAAAAAATAATGGTATTACTGAACAGGATCTTTGTAAAACAAAAGACCAGTTAAAAGGTAGTTTACTTTTGGGTTTAGAAAGTTCCAGTAGCCGGATGTCAAGGCTGGGAAAAATGGAAATTACTTTAGGTAAATTTGTCACCCTTGACGAGGTTGTTGCTAAAATTGACCGGGTTTCTTTAAATGATCTAAGAATGATGACTGAATCTATATTTGATCCTCGCTTAATGTGTTTTACGGCATTGGGGCCGGTAGATGATTCGATTTTACCACAGGAGTTAGCATGAATTTTGATTTTGGCAGGTCAGGTGATAATGTGAGAACAAGGGGTTTTGAATGGATTTCGCCTTATAAAAATACTGATATTCCATTACCGGAACGAAAAACTGCTTCTAGTGCCGGCTATGATATTGCAGCGATTGAAAATGTAAGCTTACCGCCACAGCAGATGACCTTGATTCCTACAGGTTTAAAAGCTTATATGCAGCCAGATGAATATCTGGGTATTCATATCCGATCGAGTTTAGCGGTAAAACAAAATCTTAGTCTAGCCAATAGCCAAGGAATTATTGATGCGGATTACTACAATAATCCTGATAATGAAGGGCATATTCTTGTAGCAGTTTTCAATCATGGCAGCCAGAAGTTTGATATTGTTAAAGGCACAAGAATTGCCCAAGGCATCTTTTATAAGTATTTATTGACTGATGCTGATCAGGTCGCTGTTAGCTTGCGCAAAGGTGGTTTTGGTAGTACAGGCAATTGACAAAAAAGCGGCATAATAACCGCTTTTTTTATTTTAGAGAAGAACAAATATAGTGAAGTCTGTGTTATTAGCCGAAAGTAACTAAGATTCTTTATGTTTTTCATATATATTCTCTATTTTTGATTGCATGGTTCGCTGATGCTTGATACAATATTTACCAGGGAAATAAAGGATATTATACTAACCTATTAGAATATAGGTAATAAGTCCTCACAGGAGGGTTTTAATATGGAAAATATTGATCAATGTATCGGCGGCTGTTTGCCACGTATTCGCAGTATAGCACAAGTATTGACAAAAGCAGAGCAAAAGGTGGCTGAGTATATTTTGGAATACCCGGCTGAAGTTGTGCATTTATCTATTAATGAACTGGCCAAAATTACCGGGAGTGCCGAAGCGACTATTTTTCGTTTATGCCAAAAGTTAGGCTTTAAAGGATATCAGAGTTTAAAAATTGCCTTAGCCGGTGACTTATACACGCCTATGGAATCTGCATATAATGAGGTTAACCCAAAAGACTCTATTGCGACAATTACCGCGAAAGTATTTCAGAGTATAAACGAAGGTTTGCATGATACTTTAAAGATCATAAATGAAAAGGCTTTTGACCAGGCAATAAATACAATCGTGGCAGCACGGCGAATTGACGCATATGGTTCAGGCGGCTCAGCCATAATTGCCAACGATATCGAGCATCGCTTTATGCGTCTTGGCATTCCAGTGAGAGCGTATTCTGATCCACATATGCAAATCAGTTCTTCCGCGCTAATGGAAAGCGGAGACCTAGTTATTGCCATATCCCACACCGGTACCAACAGGGATTTATTAGATTCTGTAAATGTAGCAAAAGAAAGTGGTGCTACTGTAATTGCAATTACCAGCCATATGAAGTCCCCAATTTGTAAGGTTGCCGATATTTCTCTTTATGGAACAGCCAAGGAAACAGAATATCGTTCTGAGGCAATGGCGGCCCGGTTAATACATTTCGCTATAGTTGATGTACTATACGTTGGTGTGATAATTCGCCAGCATGAACGCTTTGTTAAAAATATGCAAAAGATTCATCAAGCAATTGACGTTCGCCGCATTTAAAAGAACGTTTTTTAAACATAATTATATTTATTCCCTCATATTCATATGTTACAAAGGTAAGAGATGAGGGGTTTCCATGATGCTATGGGGATCAATATTGTTCCTATGCTTAGTATTAGCGGGATCAATTTGGCTTAGAATGCACCGCTTTCGCCAATCTTGGGATAGTACTGAAACTAAGCCTTCACCACTATCTTTCGCTGTTCAGGAATTGGTTGCCACCGCTGGTGGCATATACTTGGCATTAGTAATGCTTGTTTCTTTTTTGAAAATAACAATTCCCTCAACAATCTCAATAGCTGAACTTACTCTTGATCCGTTAGCTTCCATTTCTATTGGCTTGGCGATCATTCAACCGTTTTTTTGTAAGGTTTTCTATAAAAATAAGTAGGTGATAACATGCGTTTAAGTGATTTGTCAGGCAAAGAAGTTATTAATTTAGGGGATGGTGCTCGTCTAGGTGTAATTGACGAATGCGAAGTAACTTTTGATGCTAATACAGGCAGGATTGATGCTTTAATAATTCCGAGCCGTACTGGAGTATTTAGCTTTTTCAGCGAAAACCGGTCCTCGACTATTCCATGGCAAGCCATAAAACGTATCGGTGACGACGTAATTATAGTCGATTTAAATAATTCATTTGATCGCATGTATAGTACTTCACGACGTGAGTGACAGCAAGATTACATAGAAGACATATAGAAAATACATATTAATAAAAATCCTGGGGAAACTAACATTGAAATTGCAGAAAAATATATTTAATGCATTTTAATGTTAGGGGGTTATAATTTTGGTAGATCAAAATACCACTAGTCAGTTGCAAAACAAGGAAAATAGCAACGCAGTAATCTCCAGCTACACTGATACTGGAGCAACCGGCAGTACTATGCAAGGACAAAATGCTCAAGCTTCCAACAGTACTAGCAGTACTCAAGCAACCAGCAGTACTATGCAGGGACAAACTAGCGCACAATCCTCAGCAGGGGGTGCCAAAACAGCAAAAAATGTTATTGGCGTTTTCGAATCACGTAATGACGCGGAAAAAGCGGTTAATGAATTACGTCGCCAGGGTTTTACAACTGAAGAAATTAACATATTATCCAAAAAAGACCGTAACCAGCAATCGAGAGGTGAAACCGAAACTTATGATGACGACGTCTCTGACGGAGCTTTAACAGGCGGGACTTTAGGTGGAATAGGTGGCCTGCTATTAGGGGCCGGTGCACTTGCTATTCCAGGAGTTGGACCGGTAATTGCTGCCGGACCTATTGCTGCTGCACTTAGTGGCGCGGTAGCTGGAGGTGTGGCCGGAGGACTTATTGACTGGGGTATTCCTTCTGAGGTAAGCCAGCGTTATGAACAGGAAGTAGTTCGAGGAAAAATTTTAGCGGTAATTCGTGCAGATGCTGCTAAAGTTAATGCTGCCGCCCAGATATTACGTCAAAACGGCGCTAAAGATGTTGAAAGCCATAATGTAAAGTAAAGCATGGCTTGGGGGCCTGATTTCTATAAGTATGGCGAGTTTTGGTCAATCTTCGGTTCAGAGATTAATAATTCCGATACAGTAAAAAAAGATTGACACTATGGAACCATTATTATACAATGAACGTAAAATAAATAGACTTCATCCTGCGAAGGATGGGGTAGAGGTGCGGGCAACAAAAGTACTTTCAGTTAGAATGGCAATCGATGATCTGAAAGGAAAGGGTTAACCGCCGAAGTGCAAAAGTGCCGAACTTTTGCGCTGGTCTTACATCGAACAGGTTTAAGACTGTCACCAATTATTTGGTGGAGCGCTATCTCATATCTAAGGCGGGAAAACTTATGTAGTTGTTTTCTTTGCTGATTAAGGTTGTTCTTCAAGACAGCTGGTGAGATATGTGCTCACTGGCTGTCTTTTATTTTTATTATTATTTTGGAGGTGAACAACTTGATTAAAGTAATTGTGTGTGGCGCTTATGGCAAAATGGGCTGTGAAGTTTTAAAGGCTGTACATAAAGATGAAGAATTAAGTATTGTTGGTGCGGTTGATATTAAGTCTGATTTTATTGATGTAGGTGAATTAATAGGTATTGGAAATATTGGAATTACTGTTGGCAACGATTTGCAAAAAGTCATTAATGAAACTAAACCACAAGTTATGGTTGATTTTACCCGTCCCGAATCTGTACTCAACAATATTCGACTAGCAATTAATAATGGAGTGTGTCCTATAGTTGGCACTACCGGATTATCTGAAGATGATGTAAAAGAATTACAAAAACTATGTGAACAAACTGGGGTTAATGCTATTATTTCACCTAATTTTTCAATAGGTGCAATTTTAATGATAAAATTGGCGCAAGAGGCCGCTAAATTTTTTCCTAATGTTGAAATTATTGAATTACACCATGACCAAAAGCTCGATGCTCCATCAGGGACTGCTCTCCGCACCGCCGAACTTATTACACAAAACCGGGGCTATTTAAAACAAGGCCATCCGGCAGAAGTCGAAAAACTGGCAGGTGCCCGTGGGGGAGATTTATCAGGAATTAGAATTCATAGCGTACGTTTACCAGGATATGTAGCTCACCAGGAGGTTATCTTTGGCGGACTTGGTCAAACTTTAACTATCAGACATGATTCCATTTCAAGGGAATCATTTATGCCGGGAGTAATTTTGGCTTGTAAACATGTGCTAACCGCAAATGGTCTGATACATGGACTTGAGCACATTTTAGACTGAAGTTAATATTATATAAGGAGCGATAGTTATGAAAAAGTATAATGTTGCAATATTGGGCGCAACCGGTGCGGTGGGCCAGGAATTTTTAGGCTTAATAGAGGAACGTAATTTCCCGTTTAATGAATTAAAACTACTTGCTTCCGAACGTTCTGCAGGCAAGACTATTCAATTTATGGGAAAAAGCTATATTGTGGAGGAAGCTAAACCAGAGTCCTTCGAAAATGTACAAATCGCATTATTTGCCGGCGGGTCCGCTAGTAAAACTTTTGCTGCCGAGGCAGTTAGGCGCGGTGCCATAGTAATTGATAATTCCAGTGCTTTTCGAATGGACCCTGAGGTGCCGCTTGTTGTGCCTGAAGTTAATCCTGAAGCTATTAAAAATCATAAGGGAATTATTGCCAACCCTAATTGTTCAACTATTATTATGGTTATGGCATTAAAACCTATTTTTGACAGAGTAAAAATTAAACGTATAGTTGTATCTACGTATCAGGCAGTATCAGGCGCCGGAAAAGAGGCTATTGACGAGCTTACCGACCAAGTGCAGGCTACTATACACAATCATCCTGTTGAAGCACGTATACTGCCCAGTGCCAGTTTGTCTAAACATTATCAAATTGCTTTTAATCTAATACCTCAAATCGATGTATTTGCCGATGACGGTTATACTAAAGAAGAATTGAAAATGGTTAATGAAACTCATAAAATCCTTAATGACAATACTATTGGCATTTCACCTACTACCGTGCGTGTGCCTATTTATCGCAGTCATTCTGAATCAATAAATCTGGAGCTTGCTGGTCCGTTGTCCGTAAAGGAAGCCCAGGACCTTTTAGCCGCCTTCCCTGGTGTTATTGTGGAAGACAATCCTGCAGAGATGATATATCCTATGCCTCTCTTCACTTCCAATAAAAACGAAGTGTATGTCGGACGCATCAGGGAAGATAAATCAGTACAGCATGGCCTTAACCTATGGGTAGTTGGCGATCAAATACGCAAGGGCGCAGCGTTAAACGCCTTACAAATAGCCGAGTATATGATTGAACATAATTTAGTTTGAGGTGTTAATAAATGCGAATTATTGTCCAGAAGTTTGGCGGGACATCGGTGGCAACACCGGAGATTAGAGACTTGGTGGTAAAAAAAGTTGAGAAAGCTCGATTGCAAGGATATAATCCGGTCGTTGTGGTATCGGCCATGGGGCGCAAGGGAGAGAGCTATGCTACTGATACTTTGATAGATATAGCACGGACGGCTAATAGAAATATTGCCAGCCGTGAACTGGATCAAATTATGTGTTGTGGAGAAATGATTTCAGCAGTAATTATGACAAGTACGCTGCAGGCCGCGGGAATTGATGCGATTATGATGACTGGTGGCCAGGCAGGTATTATTACTGATAATACTTTTAATAATGCCCGTATCTTAAAAGTTGATCCTTCACGGATGACGGCCTTCATAAAAATGGGAAAAGTACCGGTAGTCTGCGGTTTTCAGGGAATGACTGTTGATGGTGAATTTACTACATTGGGACGAGGCGGCAGTGATACTACTGCAGCTGCTTTAGGATCGGCGCTGAATGCTGAAATGGTGGAAATATATACTGATGTCGATGGAATTATGACGGCAGATCCCAGAATCGTTCGTAATGCCAAAATTCTTGAGAGCATTAGCTATGGTGAAGTATGCCAATTGGCGCATCAAGGGGCAAAAGTTATTCACCCCCGTGCAGTCGAAATTGCTATGCAAAAAAATATTCCTCTTGTGGTAAAATCTACTTTTTCCGATGCTCCCGGTACACTCATAACTAACATTGCAAAAGAAGATACAGATGGGACGGCTGTTCCTGATCGCATTGCCACAGGAGTAACTTATTTAACTAATATAGCGCAAATTAAAATAGATTTGGCTGGTGATATTGCCAGTGATGCAAGTTATAAGGTTTTTAAGACTATGGCGGAAAACGGTATCAGTGTAGATTTAATTAATGTACACCCTGGACAAATTATGTTTACTGTTTCGGAGGATGCTGCAGAAAGAGCTGTTGCTAAACTTAAACATTTTAAGTATAAGGTTGAAATTGCAAATGATTGCGCAAAAGTATCGGTGGTCGGTGGGGGAATGCGCGAAGTTCCAGGAGTTATGGCCAGTTTTGTAGAAGCGTTAGCACTGAATAATATTCCTATTTTGCAAACAGTTGATTCGCATACTTCTATTTCTGTACTTGTAAAAAAATCTGATGTGCAGTCTGCAGTTACCGCTTTACATGAAAAATTTGGTCTGTCCAGCTAGGCTGGGATTGAGGGAGGAAGTTTTATGAAGGATTTTGGTAGGATTCTTACAGCCATGGTTACTCCGTTTAACGATGATCTAAGTGTAAACTATCAGGAAGCGGCTAACCTAGCTAAGTACTTAGTAGCAAACGGATCCAACGGACTGGTAGTAGCTGGTTCAACCGGTGAGTCAGCCACATTAAAACATGAAGAAAAACTTAAGTTATTTGCCACTGTGTTGGAAGCGGTAGGAGACAAAGCAGCTGTAATTGCCGGAACAGGTTCAAATGATACGCAGGCATCAATTGATTTAACACAGGAAGCGGAACAAATTGGTGTCTATGGTGCTATGCTTGTTGGACCATATTATAATAAACCACCTCAGGAAGGTTATTATCAGCACTTTAAAGCTATTGCTGAATCTACTGCTTTACCGCTAATTGTATATAATGTACCAGGGCGTACTGCTTCAAATATAACGGCTCAAACTATTGCCAGACTGGCTGAAATTAAAAATATTGTGGCTGTCAAAGAAGCCAGTGGCAACCTTGACCAGGTAGCTGAAATCATCCGTACCACTCCAAATGATTTTCTGGTATACAGTGGCGATGATAGTCTTACTTTACCAATTCTTACGATCGGCGGCACAGGTGTTATTAGTGTGGCTGCCCATCTTGTGGGGAACCGCATGCAAGAAATGATTGCAGCCTTTCTTGCCGGACATGTTGAAAAAGCCTGCAATATTCATTTGGAGTTGATGCCATTTTTTAAAGCAATATTTATCACTACCAACCCTATACCGATTAAAACTGCTGTCAACCTTATCGGTCAAAAGGCCGGACCATTAAGATTACCGCTAGTCGAGGCTACGCCGGGGGAACTGGCACAAATAAAAAAAGCGATGAGAGATCTTGGCATTTTATAGTTATATGTAATTAAGAAAAACGTTCCGTTTTCGAACAGTGAAGAATTTAAGTTACTTTTCGGCTAATCTGCAGGTTATCAACTGTTTGCAGTTGCCCGAAAAGTTATAAATTCTGATACAGATAAATAAATTCAAGCCCATCCATTTACTGGATGGGCTTGAATTTATTTAGCATTCTTTGGATATAATAACTATAAATTACGGTTCCACTTGTTGTAAACTTATAAATACGTTATAATTAATTCAAGTGGACGGAACGGCCGGTTTTTTTCTGTTTCAGAATTTAGCTTTTCGGGAAAGAACTTATCTAATAACCGAAAGGTAACTTAAATTCTTCACAGTTCGAAAACGAAACGTTTTATAAACCATATTTGTAATGAGCGGCAATTACAAATATATGGTCTGTTTTTCATACATTTTAAAAATATTTTGGAGGTGTACTTTTTTTTGGCAAAATTACCACAAAAAATTCAAATCATTCCGCTTGGAGGCTTGGGAGAAATCGGAAAAAACATGACAGTAATTCGTTATGGAGACGAAATAATTGTTATTGATTCCGGTTTGATGTTTCCGGAGGATGATATGCTAGGTATTGACTTGGTTATTCCCGATATAGCTTATTTATTGGATAACCGCGATTTAATACGGGCAATTGTTTTAACACATGGGCATGAAGACCATATTGGAGCATTGCCTTATGTTCTTAAGCAGCTTAATGTCCCTGTATATGGTACAAGATTGACTTTAGGAATTTTAGAAGGAAGATTAAAAGAAAACAATATTTCGCCTAATAGTTTAATTCCCATAAAACCTGGCGATCAAATTGAACTTGGACCCTTTAAGATTGGCTTTATTCGGGTAAGCCATAGCATTGCCGATTCTGTAGCCCTTTCTATTAAGACACCTATTGGCACCATTGTGCATACCGGTGATTTCAAACTTGATCAAACACCGATTGATGGTAAAGTGACCGATTTTCATAAATTTGCAGAACTAGGTGATCAAGGTGTTCTGGTTTTGCTTGCTGACAGTACTAATGCTGAGCGTCCGGGGTATACATTAAGCGAAAAATCTGTGGGTATAACTTTTGACGAGACTTTTCGCAATGCCAGAGAACGCATCATTATTGCTACATTTTCATCTAATGTGCACCGTATTCAACAAGCGATTGATACAGCATGTAAATATAAACGAAAAGTTGCTGTCTTAGGTCGTAGTATGGTCAATGTTGTTAATATAGCTTTGGAACTTGGTTATCTTACGGTACCGGAAGGTGTCTTAATAGATATTGATGAAATTAATAATTATCCTTCGTCCGGAATAGTTATTGTGACTACCGGCAGTCAGGGCGAGCCTATGTCGGCCTTAACCCGTATGGCTATGTCGGACCACCGCAAGGTTGAAATTATTCCGGGTGATACAGTAATAATTTCGGCTACTCCAATTCCCGGTAATGAAAAATTAGTCTCCCGTACTGTTGATTTTCTTTTCCGCCAAGGAGCTGAAGTTGTATACGAAGCAGCCTCCGGTATCCATGTATCCGGGCATGCCAGCCAGGAAGAACTTAAATTGATGCATAATCTGATTCGTCCCAAATTCTTTATCCCTGTGCATGGTGAGTTCCGCCACCTGAAAAAACATGCTAAACTGGCACAAGAACTCGGTCTGCCAAAAGAAAATATTTTCGTGGCTGAAAATGGGCAGGTACTTGAATTCACAGCCGAGAAAGGTGCCATTGCTGGTAAAATAACTGCAGGTAATATATTGGTAGATGGCTTAGGTGTTGGCGATGTAGGCAATATTGTATTGAGAGACCGCAGACAGCTCTCGCAAGATGGTATTCTTATTGTTGTTGTTACTATGGATAAACAACGCGGCTGTGTTTTGGCAGGCCCTGACATTGTATCACGCGGTTTTGTATATGTCAGAGAATCAGAACAACTGATGGAAGAAGCCAAAGACAAAGTTAAGCAGGCTTTAGAAAAGTGTGAGCTTAATAATATTACCGAATGGGCTTCAATAAAAGCCAATGTGCGTGATGCCCTTGGTAAATATCTTTATGAAAGGACGCGCCGCCGTCCAATGATATTGCCAATAATTATGGAAGTATAAATTTAAAAACTGTTTGTAATTGTCTGATGACATTTCAAACAGTTTTTCTTTTGAATTGGTTCCTTTTCGCCAAATAGTATGAAACTTTGTACATGGTCAATACTATATGTGAATAATAATGCTGGAGGGACCATGATGATAGATAATGATAACCCTGTAATAGCCCCACCGGGAACTAATCCCGAGAATCCTCAAATACCCCCGGAGTCACCGTCTGAAACACCGAAAAGAAGCAGGCAGGCAAAAAAAGCTTCCCCATCAGAAAATATTCAGGAGTTTGGTAGTACCGAAGTGCCTACCGCCAAAAGCAATATACATGTAATGACCATAATTGGACAGATTGAAGGCCACATGGTATTGCCACCGCAAAATAAAACTACTAAATATGAGCATTTAATGCCCCAATTAGTAGCTATTGAGCAAAGTCCTGAGATCGAAGGATTGCTTTTGTTATTAAACACTGTCGGAGGTGATGTTGAGGCAGGACTGGCAATTGCAGAATTAATTGCCAGCATGTCTAAACCTTGTGTATCAATTGTGCTCGGCGGGGGACACAGTATTGGCGCTCCAATAGCAGTTTCCGCAACCTATTCATTTATTGTAGAGAGCGCAACAATGACAATTCACCCAATCCGGCTTACCGGTCTCGTTATCGGCGCGCCAAGTTCCTTTGATTATTTGGAAAAAATGCAGGAACGGGTTAATAAATTTGTAGTAACACACTCCAATGTTACGGAAAAGAAATGGAAGGAGTTACTTTATAAAACAGGAGAACTGTCACGGGATATTGGTACATCAGTTGGCGGTAAAGACGCTGTCAAATTTGGATTGATCAATGAAGTTGGAGGAGTTTCCCAAGCGCAAAGAAAACTAAATGAGCTAATCAAAGCATACAAAGAAAGCAATAATACTAAGGGGCTAAAACAATGATACTCTGGACCGTATTTCCCGTGGAATTGGTTCTAAACGGCTTTGAGGCTCAGACTCCATCAACCTACGAGGAGATAGAATATAACGGAGTGAAGTTGCTTGTGGAAAGAATTTCTGCTGTTGAATGCCGTATTGTACGAATTATTTCAACTAATCCGGAGGATTACCTTTGTCCTGACTTTCAGCCTGGCATAACTCTTTCTTATAGACCCATGCTCGAAACGCTCTCATAACGAGAGCGTTTTCAATATTTCTTTTAATCATTAGTATATAAAAATAAAGGATTTTATGTCGGAATGTAGAAAGAAATAAATTCAGAGGTGGTACGTTTTGCCTAAATTTTTTTCAGAGATGCCTCTTGAACTGAAGTACGAATTATTTGGTATTGTACTTGTAACTATGGGAATACTAGCTTTTATTAGTCTGTTTGGGTTAAATACCGGCCCGGTAGGTTCATTTATTGAAAGAATGCAAAAGTATATATTTGGTGTCGGTGCGCCAATAGTACCTGTTGTACTTTTTATAATTGGTTCTCGTTACATTTATACAAGAAAGGAAATTATATTTTCAATCCGGTTCTGGGGTTTATCCTTACTGTATGTATTGTTTCTAGCTATTTTCCATCATTTTAGAATTCCCGCAAACCAGGAGATTTTGCCGCAAAACCTTGTGCCAGGCGGTGGACTGATAGGTGGAATGACTCTTTTCGCTTTAAGGAAACTTTTTGGTGTGGATGGTTCAATTATAGTGTTGGCGGCATTATCCGCATGTGCAATAATTATTACCACTACTTGGTCATTTTCAAAATTATTGCTTAGAGCGAAAGAAAAAGCTATTGAAAGTATACAGAACGCACGTGAATCACTTGCAGCATCACGTGCTGAAAATTATGCCAAAGACGAAAAGAATGAAACCATACATTGTTCTCCGGTATTTTATAATCAGGAGAAAGACTTAAATGTACATATGGGAACAGATGAGGCCGTGACGGAAAAATTAGTGTTGCAACCTGATGTTGAAGAATATGCAGTGAAAAATCACTCTGCTGAAATAGATCCTACCATTTATTCGTTACCCCCTTTCGCACTATTGAAAAAGTCAAATAAGTCTAAGCAAATGAAGCCTGCCAAGGAAGTATCCGACAATGCGCATATACTGGAGGATACCTTAGAAAGTTTTGGCGTTAGTGTGAAGATTATCAATGTTTGCCAAGGCCCTGCTGTCACTCGCTATGAACTTGCGCCAGCTCCGGGAATTAAGGTCAGTAAAATTGTTGGCTTAGCCGATGACCTTGCGTTGAAGTTGGCTGCCACAGGAGTTAGAATTGAGGCACCTATTCCGGGTAAAGCTGCTATTGGTATTGAAGTTCCCAATAAAGATGTCGCCGGCGTGCATTTGCGTGAAGTCCTTGAAAGTGAGCAGTTTAAAAAAAATGGTTCACGGTTAATTGTAGCCTTAGGCAAAGATATTGCCGGACAGCCAATTATAGCCGATTTGGCAAAAATGCCACATTTATTAGTTGCAGGCGCAACAGGGTCAGGGAAAAGCGTCTGTATAAATACATTAATTACCAGTATTTTGTTTAGAGCATATCCTAATGAAGTAAAATTTGTATTAATTGATCCCAAAGTAGTTGAACTGTCTAATTATAACGGCATACCCCACTTGCTAACACCTGTCGTAACTGATGCAAAAAAAGCTGCTTCAGCCTTAAACTGGGCCGTACAAGAAATGGAAAGACGGTATGCTGTTTTTGCTACCGCCGGTGTCCGGGATGTCAGCAGGTATAATGAAGTTTCCGGTAATGGCAGCGATAGCTTGCCGCAAATTGTCATTATCATTGATGAATTGGCGGACTTAATGATGGCGGCACCTGTTGATGTCGAAGACGCTATATGCCGCTTGGCACAGAAAGCCAGGGCTGCGGGATTACATTTGGTATTGGCGACACAACGTCCTTCGGTAGATGTCATTACAGGTACGATAAAAGCTAACGTACCTTCACGCATTTCATTTGCTGTATCATCCCAAATTGATTCTCGAACAATTTTAGATATGGCTGGCGCAGAAAAGTTATTAGGAAAAGGTGATATGCTATTTTATCCGGTTGGCGCCGCCAAACCGTTAAGAGTTCAAGGGGCATTTATTGCTGATAGTGAAGTGGAAGCTCTTGTTGAATACATAAAACATCAAGGTTCGCCTGAATATACTGATGGCATAACTACATGTGAGTTAAGTAACAATGTTGTAAGACAAGAACAGGAGCAATATGAAGATGAGCTTTTAGAAGAAGCTGTACGCATGGTTTTAGAAACAGGCCAAGCTTCTGTTTCAATGTTGCAGCGGAAATTTCGTGTTGGTTACACCCGGGCTGCACGATTGATTGACACTATGGAAGAAATGAAAATAGTAGGACCTAATATTGGCAGTAAAGCCAGAGAAATCCTTATGACTTCTGACCAAGTATATGCACATTATTTTAAAAAGTAAATTCCGCTAAAATAATTCATTATAATAACAGCATGGTGAGCATTTTGCATAAAATTATTACCCTAGAAGAGGCATGGCAAATCGACAAACCTATATATATTGATATGCGTTCTCCTTCTGAGTTTGCTAACGGGCATATTCCCGACGCGCTAAATATTCCATTATTTACCGATGAAGAGCGAGCAGATGTAGGTACCACTTACCATAGTATTGGTCCTGAAGAAGCTAAGCAAAGTGGATTAGCTATTGTTTCTACTAAATTGCCTGACATAGTTAATCAAGTTCGCACATTATATAAAACCGGCCACACAGTCATTGTTTATTGCTGGCGTGGCGGTATGCGTTCCAAATCTGTGGTCAGCGTGCTTGAGCTAATGGGAATTGAGGCTTTTCAATTATTCGGAGGCTATAAAGCATATAGGAAATATGTTTTGGAAGCTTTGGCTAATTTTCCTTTAAAACCTGAAATCGTAGTTTTATGCGGTTCTACCGGTGTGGGAAAGACTTCATTATTAGAAATTCTGGAAAAGAAGAGTATACCTGTTATTAATCTTGAAAAATTGGCAAACCACCGCGGCTCTGCTTTTGGACAAGTCGGTTTGGGGAAGCCGCAAACAGCGCAAAATTTTGATGCTGTTTTGCTTCATGAATTAGAACGCCTAAATAGCAGAGACTATATTATAG
>JAEYSJ010000399.1 GCA_023434855.1 Bacillota bacterium
ATTACCGGTGTTTTAACTGATGACAGCCGTTCTAAAATATAACGCTCGCCGGAACCCATTTCTTCATTTGCATCCACAACAAATAAAATAACATCAACTTCCCGCAGCGTATTTTCCGCTGTATGCACCATGTATTCACCCAACTTATGCTTGGGCTTGTGTATTCCCGGAGTGTCTATAAACAAAATCTGGGCGTCGTCTTGCGATAATACACATAAAATTTTATTACGCGTAGTTTGCGGTTTATCTGACATTATCACTACTTTCTGTCCAATCAAACTATTAACCAAAGTTGATTTACCAACATTAGGCCGGCCAATTACAGCCACAAAACCAGATTTATAGTCTGTCGAGCACGAGGAACTCCGCATTATAATCCATCTCCTACCAAATCTGTTTTAGTAAAGGAATAAGGCAATAATTCTTCTAGTGATGCGATATTTTGTTCACCATGGGTATTACACATGATTACCTTATTGATGCGAAATTCAGCCATCACCTGACGACATGCACCGCAGGGAGCAACCGGGCGCGGCGTATCAGCAACAACGGCTAAAGCCACTAAAAACTGTTCTCCTTCCGAAACAGCCTTAAATACGGCTGTTCTTTCAGCACAATTGGATAATCCATAAGAAGCATTTTCTACATTGCAGCCTGAATAAATCCGACCACTTTTACCTAAAACCGCGGCACCGACCCTAAATTGGGAATAGGGTGCATAGGCGTGCTCTCTCGCCGCCTGGGCCGCCATAATTAACTTATCTTTTTCAATAATTTCTTTCAAATAACATGTCCCCCTTCAACCAAACAATTTGGGGAAAAACAGAATATAACCGACAACTAATGATGCTAACGCTGTAAGCAGTACTGCGCCGGCGGCAATATGTTTTGCAATCCTGGCTATTGGATGAAATTCAGGAGAAATCAAATCCACTACCGCTTCTATTGCTGTATTGAACATTTCAGCCACCAATACACAAACACTTGTTAATATAAGTATTAATAGCTCCAACTTTTCTAGTTTTACCCACCAGGCTAAGAATCCGGCTAACAAGGCAGCTGCAATATTAATTTGTATATTTCTTTCAAAAACTACACAGTGAGCAATTCCCAAAAATGCATCCCGCAAAGAGTAAATAAAGGATTGTTTTTTCATGACATACTATTCTACTTCCGGACGATATCTAATAAAGTCAGCACATGTTCTTCTTCGGTTCGCATTTCACGTTGCTCTTCTGCTGTGTCATGATCATATCCTAAAAGATGCAGCATCCCATGAATAGTCAAATAAGCCAGTTCCCGCTCCAAGGCATGACCAAATTCCTCCGCCTGCCGCATAGCTGTCTCCAGGGAAATAACGATGTCTCCCAAAAGATTCTCATCCGGCCCATCAACAATAACAGGTTCGTCACCTTCGTTCAGGGCAAAAGACAATACGTCGGTAGCGCAATCTTTACCGCGATATTGTTTATTCAAATGGTGGATATATTCATCATCAGCCAGAACTAAACTAACTTCAGTGTGCGGTTCAATTCCATATACTTCAGCCGTCTTTTTTAGTACCGAAATTACCGTTTGTTCCATTTGCGGCGTTAATGTCATCTTTTCCTGGGCATTGCTTATGACTATTTCCATTTTTAAGCTTTCTCCTCTCCAGTTCCTTTAAAGCCTCTGGATATTCAATTCTGGTATGGAACATACTGCTTAATACTCTAATAAATACATCGCCAATTACATTAAGATCTTTAAGCGTTAAATTACAATCATCCAATTGTCCGTCCTGCAGACGTTCCCGGATAAGTTTGCGAACCATTGCTTCAATACGATTGACATTTGGTTTTGCTATTGAGCGGACAGCTGCTTCACAGGCATCTGCCAACATTATCAGAGCTGCTTCCTTTGTCTGCGGCCGCGGCCCTTCGTAACGAAAATCTGCTTCAATAATACATTCGCTGTGTTCATTCTCGGTAGCTCTTTTATAAAAATAAGAAACAAGGGTTGTGCCATGATGTTGCTGAATAATATCGATAATAACCTGGGGAATACCGTAATCCCGGCATAAATCAATTCCATCCTTAATATGCGATGTCACAATTAAGGTGCTTAACGAAGGAGCAATTCTATCATGAGGATTTTCCGTTCCTATTTGATTTTCAATAAAAAAGTAGGGCCTTTTGATTTTACCGATATCATGATAGTAAGCACCTACCCGCACGGCAACCGGGTCGGCACCAACAGTATCTGCGGCTGTTTCAGCTAAATTACCCACAAGCACACTATGATGATATGTGCCTGGCGCATCAAGCAATAACCGCTGCAGCAAGGGGTGATTTGGTTTTGCCAAATCCAGCAGCTTAATCGGGGTGGTAATATTAAAGGTATGCTCTAAGTATGGCAGCAATCCGGTAGTAATTACTGCCGAGGCAATCCCGCCAAATGCCCCAAGCATGCCCTGCATTAAAATTTGCGTATTATTTACTTGCTCGATAAAACCAGTTGAACCGATAACGAGAAAATTAATAGCGGCCACCCATACACCTGTTTTGGTTAAACTATATCCATGAGACATTTTAGATACATTATATACTCCCACCATACTGCCAATCAGGGCCGCTGCAACTGCACGCAAATCATGGTCTACTATGACCCCGAAAAGCATCGCTAAGGCCACGCTGACTAATACCCCTACACGTGTGTCTATCAGTATTGCAGTCAGCAAAGCTCCTGCAGCTATTGGGGCTGCAAAATCAGAGTAATAATGAGCAGCCTTCCCTAAAAGCAATGTGGTTAAAATAATCAAACCCATCAACACTAATTGCAAATCATTATCAAATATTGAAGGAGCAAATTTATATAAGTACCCTAATATGACAGCCATAATAATCAATACAAATATAGTAAGACCAAAAATACGCACTTCACTTACTTGGCCTTTGTACAGGCCAAGTTCTTCCATTGCACGAATTTGATCAACGGTTACCACATCACCACGTTGAACTAATACCTGCCCTTTTTTTACCGTCTCACGTACCGGCTCCATACTATTTAAGACCGCTTTTTTGCGGCTTTCCATTTCCTGCCAATTTAATTTAAAATTTGCTCTGAGCAAAGGCTGCGTAACTCCGGCGACTGCTGCTTCAATATTGCTGCCTAAGCCCAAATCTTCAATTTCAATGACAATATTTTTTTTGGCAGTATCCAGCTCGTCTTCCCGTATACCTCGCTGAAAATATTTGCGTAAAATTGCCCGGGACTGCTCCTCGGCTTTGGCCAGGCCTGCATCATCAAGGGTAGCAATACCCTGTAGCGCAGCATTAGCTAATGAATACTGCTGCAAAGCATCTTGTAACTTTTCCACTTTTTCTTCATGGGAAGTTAGCGTTTTGTCTGCTTTAACCGTACGGGCAATGCCGAAAATTGTAGTAACACTTTCTTCTGCTTTAGTCATAACCGCCATATCAAGATCGTAGGCATTTGTCACACTGGCCAGCACTTCATCTTCCAGCTTTTTCGTTTTAGCGGTATTTTCATAGGAAACGGTGCGTGGCGCTATGATATCCCGGTCGCTTACCTGTCCAACCTGGAAAGATACTTTATCAGGAATAAAGTCAGCTGATAAAATAATCATGAATAAGAAAAAAAAGGCCAAGCCAAGCACAATACGACGAGCAACAGGCCTGGCATATATACTTGTTGGCTGTATGAGAAAATTACGCAATTTATTATTCAGTGATAGCATTAATTTTTCACTCCACATCAGAGACTGTTACAAAGCACCCATCTACATCGTTGCTCATCAGCCGCCTGGTTAGGCTCACAAAATAGGTACGCACTTATTGAGCGGCTTCTCGGGCGCCTGGCTTCCGGGCATTTTGTAACAGTTTAAAATTTTTAAGGAAAGTATGTTTTTCAATACACTATCAGGTCATCATTTTTGTTCATATCTTTCGTATGCTTTAATGATTTGACCGACAATCTCATGTCTGACAACATCGCTCTCATTTAAATGCACCACCAGGATACCTTTGATATTATCAAATACCTCTTGTGCGTGTTTTAGCCCGGAAACACTGTTT
This sequence comes from Bacillota bacterium, assembly GCA_023434855.1. The sequence continues at coordinate 4,077 of JAEYSJ010000399.1, forward strand.
TGCGGCAAATCTATTTGGGTAATATCGCCGGTTATTACCATTTTGGAGCCGAATCCCAGCCTGGTTAAAAACATTTTCATTTGCTGGGAGGTAGTATTTTGCGCTTCATCTAAAATTATAAATGAATCATTTAAAGTCCGTCCCCGCATGTAGGCAAGGGGCGCCACCTCAATAATACTCTTGGCCAGATATTTCTGCACAGTTTCTCCGCCTAAAATATCATGCAAAGCATCATATAACGGTCTGAGATACGGATCTACCTTTTCTTGTAGATCCCCTGGTAAAAAGCCTAATTTTTCACCCGCTTCTACCGCCGGTCTGGTTAATATAATACGTTCTACTTCTTTATTCTTTAAGGAAAAAACTGCCATAGCTACAGCAAGATAAGTTTTCCCTGTTCCTGCCGGTCCTATTCCGAAGGTAATATAATTGTTTCTGATGGCTTCAAGATAAACCCGTTGTCCCAAAGTTTTTGGTTTTATGTGCCGGCCGCGGGCTGTAACTAATACGGTATCGGCAAACATCTGATGCAGGTATTCGTCACGGCCCTCTTTAAGCATGCGAATGCTATATGACACATCATGGGTAGTAATACTATTTCCTTCACGATGCAAATGTAAGAGTCCCATAAATAACTTAATTAATTTTTCAACTTCAGACTGCTCCCCGGTAATTACAATCTCATCGCCTCTTGTTGTAACTTTACTGCTAAATTGTTCGCTTATAATACCCAGATATTCGTCATTACGGCCTAGAACGGCTGTAGCTTCATGGTTATCAAATATTTTGATACGTTTTTCAGTATTGTTGCCCGTAGTATTTTGTAACTGCAAAGAGAGTTGCCTCCTATTGGTTGGTAATATTTACACTTTGCCCGATATCTTCGATTGCTTCAACGCTTACTTTAATACGGACAAGGTTTGGTTCAATCGTCTTAATAATTTCCACATTACGTGATAATATATTCGCCGTTTCCGGAATTAGCGATTGTACCGTCGTTAGCGCCCTTGCCCTGGCCTCTTCACGCGCTTCATCTACGGTGATTGTTACCATTTTGGCGGTTAGTTCGTGATATATACTTATAGTAGATTCGACAGCAACTTCACTATTCCTCCAGTTTAAAAGCTTTTTATGAATTACCTCAGTTTCAAAAATAGGATACGGTTGTTCAGACGCTTTTTTTAAAGAAATATTAAAATCTCCTATTTTTAGCATAATACCAATTTCCTGCTGCCCGGTGTGTTCATATATTGTATGTACCAGCTCATCCTCACCATAGCCTTCATACCATACTCTTGCTTTTACTATCCCGTTTGCCTTAACTAATTGCGGCGGCAGTGCCGGTGGTAACGGCTGTCCTAATTCATTTAGTGTAACCGGCTGGGTCACAGTACCCTTAATTAATAAATCCCCCCGTTTTACAGTATCATTCTTTTTTACATTAGGCTGCCCGGCAAGAGCAATAATTTCTGTGATAACACCGTCTTTTACAGCTACTATATCAGCCGGGGTTTTATCTTCCTGTTTGGGCATGGTTTTTTCCACTACATCAATTACTGCCCTGGTTCCTGTAAAATTTATACTGACCCAGGCAATCTCAGGTACATTTAATAATATTTCATTTTCAATTTTTTTACCGTTTACGCTGGTTCTTAGAATACCCGGTTTAAGACCATTCTGATAAGCAATTTGTTTAATTATATCAGCAGGCAAAGTTTTTACGCCGATAACATCGACAAACCAGATATAGGAAACTAATATGTTCAGGATAATAAGAAATATTATTGCTCCTGTTATCAGCATTTTACGACGCTTGACTCTTTTTATTGCGAAAGGTAAACCACTGTGACTTATTACCTTAACTCTCATGCCGCTTTTTTTAACCAAAGGTCTTATCTTAAAAAAATCATTTAATCGCATACAAGCATAAAAGTTGTCTTTTGATTTTGTGATACCCCATAATAAAATATGATGAGAAATACAAAGATTAATTAGTTTTTCCGGCATTGGACCTGTTATGCGCACTACGACTGAACCTTTAATATAATTAATAATATTACGTGTCATATTTTATTTCCCCCACCGTACCTTCAATTAGTATTTGCTCAAGCTGTAGATTACCTAGAATTAAGTTATTGCCACTAACAACTAATTCCCCTTGATTAAGTTTTATGCGTACAAGTGAGGAAGTGTATTCAATGATACCCTTATGATTTTCAATTAACAATTGCTTATTACCCAGCATTGTAATGCGCGGCAAATCCATGACAATATCTTGAGGAATTTCCAACAATCTTGCCAAGTTCTGTAAATGTCCTTTTTTACGACGAAGCATGCCACTCCCTCCTTCATATAAAAATGTATGCTTGATTCATGCGTTTAATACAAATAAGCGTGGAAGGTTTTCCACGCTTATTTTAAATATTTGTTATTGTTGGTATGTCGGCTGTTGCCCAATGTTTGTCACAATTGGAATTTGCAAATTATGACGTTTACTCAAAAAGTCCTCAAATTTGTGAACTTTCACCGGAGCCGCAAAACGCATATAGTTTGTCGCCAGAATCATTTCACCACAATCGAGATTTTTTATTTCATTACGTTGCTGCAAAATATCTTTACGGGACATAGCTTCTAATTTGCTGCGATCAGCTTTGGAAGCCAGCCCTAAAATAAATAAAGTGTTAAGTTGGGATAATACTTTGTCGGCTAATAGACGCGGCTGCTGGTCAACTACACACATCCCCAAATTAAATTTTCGTGCTTCACTTACTAAACGGGCAAAAACGTTATTGCTGGTTTGTTCTTTTTTGCCTAAGAAACGATGTGCTTCTTCTAATACTATTAAAACAGGTTTTACCAGGTTACGCTCAGCATCAGTCTTGTTCGCATAATTGTGCAAAAGTTTTTTCGATAATAAGGTTGATAAGGCTTGTTCCCCTACTGGCCCGACATTCTTTAGTTCGATCAATACAATTTTACCTTGTTCCAACTCCTTTAGCATGTGGTTAATGGTGGTTTGCTGTTCTGTCTTTATATTTAATTCTTGTTCTAAATTCCAGCAAACACTCTTAATTTTGCTAATTGTGCGGGAATTAAATTTTTGTCCGGTACATCCGGCTAACTCATCGACAATATCAACCGTATCATACCTGAGCAGATAGTTCATCCAGTTTTCCTGCCATACTGAAGCCAATTTGTAAATAGCATCAAGTTGTGGCTCGGTAAAACTGGCACAGGCCAAAATATCTTCCGGATCTATTTCGTCAAAGTTGACGGTTAACTTGGATGCATGACTATCCTGCGGATTGGTGTTATATACTGCCAGGCGGTTAGCTGCACAGGGATGTTTGGACAAATCACTGAAATACTCATTATGAACATCAAAAATCAGCAGCCCATAATTGCCGTTATCAATAACCGAACCAGCCAACACTTTTACTAGATTACTTTTTCCTGATCCGGTTGTACCAAATACGCCGATATGTTCGGTTATGGCTTTGGAACCGTAAATGCCGACAGGCAATTTCATTACGTCCCGACCGCTTTTTAAGAAGCCAATTTCCAAATCGCCTTTCATTTCGGACAACAAAGCACTATCATCATCACTCAGGGTACGCACCTCACAGAAAAAGTCAGGACAGGTTTTAGGGTTATGCAAATTCCCCTGATCATTTACATAACACAATTGCTCTGCCATCCCAATCTTTACGGTATGGTTTCCGCCTAAATAAAAGTCCAGTTCCTCTTGATTCTCCGTTTGTCCATTTTCATCCAGCTTGCTCATTAAATATCCCACGTTATTTAAGCCTGACCAGCGCGATTTCACTTTAAAATCATATGCCCTAATATAAAAACGATCACTATTCTTACCTTCAACTACGAGAATATCCCCAAAATCTACATCCTGCTGAGGCGCAACGACAAACTCTACATATGTTCCTTTTGCATACGTTAATCGTCCTTTATATTCTGTCATGAATTCTTATCGCCTCCTTCAGCCAGCAGTATTATTTTTTTATTGTGCACTAGAATAATAAAAAAAACACAGGTGTTATTTTCCCTGTGTTTTTTTATTCATTATCAACGCCTTCTTAATGGTCGATAGGCTCGGGGCGGCTGTAATATTTCTGCAAATATTATGCCATTTAGCACTGCATTATTGTCCAGTTTTCCCTGCCACGCAGATTTTTCAGGAGCGCTAGACTGAATGTTTACTGCAGCAGGCATAGTTACGGTGTTGTTGTTTTTATATATTTGATTGTCGTAATCTACGTAAAATTCAGGAGTATTTTGGACCGGAGATTTTGCGGTTGGTGTTTGTTCAGGAATTTCCGGATATTCGTATTCCCGTTCAAAATAGCCGCGGCGGCGCAGGAGTTCAGGCACTAAATATAATATTGCCAGTAAAATCAATACTAGTACTATCTCCATAATATCACCTATTTCTTAACATCCTCGGGCTTGGATGCAGTGGATGCCGGTCCCGCTTTAGCAATTGTTTCCCGCATTTGTGTATCCGCCATAACATTATTCATATTATAATAATCCATGACACCCAAACGACCTTCCTGCAAAGCCACTGCCAATGCATGCGGTACTTCGGCTTGAGCTTCCACCACTTTGGCCTGCATTTCCTGGGTATAAGCTTTCATCTCCTGTTCCTTGGCTACCGCCATTGCGCGCCGCTCTTCCGCTTTAGCCTGGGCAATGCGTTTCTCAGCCTCTGCCTGATCGGTCAACAGTTGGGCGCCAATATTACGACCAACATCAACATCGGCAATATCGATGGATAAAATCTCGAAAGCTGTACCGGCATCCAGTCCTTTAGCCAAAACAGTGCGGGAAATATGATCCGGATTGGCAAGAACATCTTTATGATCATGCGATGAACCCACAGTGGTAACAATTCCTTCACCGACCCTGGCAATAACAGTAGACTCACCTGCACCGCCTACCAAACGGTCAATATTTGCCCGTACCGTAACCCGCGCTTTTATTTTCAATTCGATACCATTCTGGGCTACAGCGGACACAACAGGCGTTTCAATTACTTTGGGATTGACGCTCATTTGCACTGCTTCCAGTACATTACGGCCTGCCAGATCAATGGCCGCCGACCGTTCAAACGGTAATGGAATTTGCGCCCGATGCGCCGCAATCAAAGCATCAATAACCCGGTCCACATTGCCGCCTGCCAAGAAATGTGCTTCCAGTTGATTAACGCCAACCTGTAACCCAGCCTTGTTGGCTTTAATCAGTGGCAATACGATCTGGGCCGGAGGAACACGGCGGAGTCGCATACCTACTAATGTAAAAATACCCACATGCACACCGGCTGCCATAGCCGAAACCCATAGTCCCAAAGGTACGAAATGCAAAAATACAGTAAGACCGACAATAAACACCAACAAGATAAACAAAGGACCAAATAACGTGTACATAATCAATGCCTCCCTAGCTAATTATTTACCTGCCTTACAATAATTTTTCCGCCGCTGACGCTCACCACCTTCACTCTAACGCCTTGATCAATATATTTGCCTTCTGTCACAACATCCAGACGATTTCCGTCAATATCGACAATACCTGCCGGTCTTAATAAAGTAGCGGTTATTCCTTCCTTACCAAGAAAGACGCTGTAATCAGTTCCACTAACAAAACCACCCTGGGTTGTTTCCGTGTCTTTTAATACTAATTTGGACCATAGGCGATTAGAAGGCAAATACTTAAGCAGTATAATAAAAATTACGATTGCTACAACCAGACTTATCACTAATATATAAAGAGCCGTCAAGTTACCCCCTAACGTTAAGAAAAAGCTTAAGAAAATACAGCTGGTTCCGCCAAGGAAAAAAAGACCGGTACCTGGTGCATGCAGTTCAAAAATGATCAACAAAATACCACCGACAAACAGAATCAGTTCCAGCCAGCCGGCCAGTCCTGTAAGCCACTGACTGGCAAAAAACAGCAATGCCGCTATAATTCCGATTGAAGCTGCCGCCCCCATACCTGCAGTTTTTATTTCGGTAAATACGGCCAGAAATATGACTGACAGCAACAGAGATTTAACAATTGGATCAGATAGCCAGCCAACTATTTTTTCCGGCCATTCTTTATTATATTCAATTATCTCATTACCACTTAAGCTATAATTAGCTAGTACTGTTGCCCGGTCTGATGCCACTAAATCGGCATAACCAACTTCTGCAGCCTGGTAATCGGTAAGGGCTAATATTTGTCCTTTCTCCGCGTATCCAGGTAATCCCAGTGATTTGTCAACCATAGCTTCTGCCACCCGGGTGTCACGCCCACTTTTATGAGCCGTCGCCGCAAACTCAGCTTTTAAAGCCGCTACGGTCTTTTCGGTTGCCGGTATAGGCTCGGCCGCTCCAATACTGCCGCCAGGCGCAATAGCAATACGGTGATGAGCAATAGCTATTAATGCTCCGGCAGACCAGGCACGGTTTTTTATATAGCAAATGGTTTCGATGGGAGAGTTACTAATCATGTCGCGAATTTTTACAGCAGAATCCACTAATCCGCCAAAAGTATCGATCTCAATAATTAGTGCTGCTGCATTCCTGTCTTCTGCCTCATATAGCGCTTTATGCACTAATGCGACCTGGCTTTCGTCTATATCCCCTTTGACATTAATGACTACAACCGGTGACGCATAAGCAGGAGGCAGTGTATATTGAATGATAATTAGTACGGTCGCCAAAATAAATAATAAGCGTAAAATAAATATTGGTTTACCCATATCACCATTCCCTTCTGGGTTTAATCGGTCTCTTGACTTGTCGTTTTTTGTATGTTAATGTATTATTATAAAGTCTAAGTGAAGAAACTTGTTGTTGTATATACTATTTTTATATTATATATGTTCTACTAATCGTGCATTCACAATAATAAATACGGTTATACGTTTTTATATTTCATTATACCATTCAATACATTCAGTGCAAATAAAACACTAGAATATGAAGTCCTTACAATACTGATTTCAGCCTACATTTTTACAACTTTAAATAATTTTTGAACGCTTCACTTTAACTTGGCTTTTTATTAGACAGGCTTCGAGCCTGTCTAATTTTATTTTTATGAGACTGTTTAAAAAAGCCCATCTGCCTCTTTCTGTTAGGTAAATTAAAATCCGGTACAATAAAGTACCGGATTAACTTGCTACTTGTTTAACATTTCGCGTACTATAGTATTGACCATTTTACCATCAGCGCGTCCTTTGACTTTTGGCATAAGTACAGACATAACTTTTCCCATATCTTTTGCGTTATTAGCCTGAGTCTCAGCAACAGCGTCAGTTACTAAAGCACGAACTTCACTTTCACTTAACTGTTGAGGAAGGTATTGCATTAGAATAGCAACTTCCTGTTCAAGATTATCTACCAGATCCTGGCGATTTCCTTTCTTGAACTCCTCCATTGCATCCCGGCGCATTTTAACTTCTTTTGCCAAAACATCCAGAACCTCATCTTCCGTCAGTTCTTTCTTATGGTCAATCTCAACATTCTTTATACTGGCACGCACCATGCGAATGACTGAAAGACGCAGTTTTCCTGCCTCTTTGTCTTTCATGGCCTGCTTCATGTCTTCCGTCAATTTTTCCTTAAGAGACATGTAAAAACCCCTCCGAAACCAGCTTATGCTTTGAACTTACGTTTGCGCGCCGCTTCGGATTTTTTCTTGCGCTTTACGCTAGGTTTTTCATAATGTTCGCGCTTTCTCAATTCAGCAAGAGTGCCGGCTTTTTGGCAAGTACGTTTAAATCTGCGGAGTGCGCTATCAATTGTTTCGTTTTTTCCTACCTTGACTTCTGACATCTGATCTCCCTCCCTCCACTCAGACCGTTACGGGGAAGTGTATTCTTATAACATACACCTAAAAATTATACACGAATAAGGTAAGCATTGTCAATATTAGAGCGTGTTCAAAAAACACGCAACCCCAAATTAATGAGGCTGTTTAAAAATGTCCAGCTGCGCGTTCTAGCTAGGCCGCATTGTACTGTGAAGACTGTACGGGTCGCGACTAGCGTTTGAGCGAAGGCGTACAAAGAAGTACGTTGAGCGAAAACGCATAGGAGCACGTTCTGACTAAGACAGTTTTATCATCGCAGTTTGTTACTATGCGAACTGTCTTACGTAGTCCGTGCGGCATCGCAGATGGGCGTTTTGAAACAGACTCTATCAGCCTGGCGGCCAAGTCATGAATCTACCGCCTAGTATATGCCAATGTAAATGGTATACAGTCTGCCCACCATTATTTTTCGTGTTAATTACTGCACGAAATCCATCATCGGCCAGTCCTAATTTACTTGCAATCTTTGGTATGGTTGCCATGACATGACCAATTAGAGGTACATCATCAGAAGTTATTTCCAGGAGGTTAGCAATATGCTTCTTAGGTATTATTAAAGCATGAACAGGTGCAGCCGGTTTAATATCAGGAAATGCAATCAAATGTTCATCCTCATATATGACTGTTACCGGTATTTCCTTTGCGGCAATCTTACAAAAAATACAATCTTGCTGCATATAGCACCTCCCCTCATTCTATTATACCCTATATAGCCTTTGTCGTATTATATGTTTATATACAAAATTATTCTTCTTATTTAACAGATATCCTGCTGAATAAATTACCTTTTTAAGAAAAATTAATCAAATTGTTCTATTTCACCCCATAAACCATCGCGGTATGTTTTCACCAGCCTAACTCCCCATAAACTACCGGCCATTTTCTTTATTCCTGCCGCGTATACTCTGATGTAGTTGCCTGTTAAACCATCTAGGATACCTTTATCCTCTGTTTCAAATAATACTTCAAATTTTCTGTTGATAAACTTCGCCTGAAAAGCAGCAGTATGCCTATCCGCAATAATTTGCATTTTTTGTACCCTTTGTTTTTTTACATTGTCAGGTACTTGTCCCTGATAATCAGCAGCCGGAGTACCGCTCCGCCGTGAATAAGGGAAAATGTGAATTTTAGCAAATCCCATGCTGTCAATAAAAGCCATAGCATCATCAAACATCGCCTCAGTCTCACTGGGAAAACCAACAATAACATCAGTAGAAATAGCGATATCAGGTATTTTTAATCTAATACCTTCTATAAGCCTCCGGTAATCAGCAGTAGTATAATGTCTGTTCATAGCTGCTAATATCCGGTCATTACCGGCCTGCAATGGCAAATGCAAATGACGGCACAGCCGCGAATCTTTTTGCATAATGGCAATAAGTTCATCAGATACTTCAACAGATTCCAATGAACTTAACCGGAGACGTTCTATGCCTTCAATATTTAAAACAGTTTTAACTGCGTCAACAAGACTCAACTTGTTTTCAGTGTCACGCCCATAAGCGCCAAGATGAATACCTGTCAATACTATTTCCTTAAAGCCGGCAACTGCAAGCTTAGCAGCCTCCCTGGCAACACTGTCAAGCGATCTGGACCGTAACGGACCTCGTGCATAGGGAATAATACAATATGTACAAAAATTAGTGCAGCCCTCTTGTATTTTTAAAAAAGCCCGTGTTCGTCCCGGAGCTTCCAGTAGAGGGATGTCCTCAAACTGATCTGCCTTCATTATGTTGCCAACCACATTAATTTTTTTCCGGGAGCTAACTGCCTGTTCAACTAATTCGACAATACGCTGCCTTTCCTGTGTGCCAACAATAACATCCACACCTTCAATTGCTGCCACTTGTTCAGGCGAAACCTGAGCATAACAACCGGTAACAGCAATAACCGACTCCGGGTTTATTCGCGCGGCCCGGCGAATAAACTGCCGCGATTTTTTTTCTCCTAAATGAGTCACTGAGCAGGTATTAATAACATATACATCCGCGTACTGGTTAAAATCTACAATTTGATAACCACGGGCTTTAAATAAGCCTTCCATAACTTCGGTTTCAAACTGATTAACTTTACACCCCAGTGTGTTAAATGCAACCAGCGGCATCGTTAAACGCCCCCTAAATCGCCGCATTGGTACATAACAATTGTTAATGCTGCCACAGCCGCCGTCTCGGCGCGCAGAATACGTGGCCCCATTGTTACTATACTTGTATGGAAATCCCGGCATAAATTGACTTCCTTCTGACTAAAACCACCTTCCGGACCAATTAGCAGTAGATATGAAGAAGCCGGGCAATGCGCCAAGGCATCCTTTAAACCTTGTTGAGCCTGGCCCTCATATAACATGAGCACAACTGTATCCCTGGCAGATGACGTCAGAACCTGTTTTAAGCTTTGAACAGGTTCTACTACAGGAACATTAGTACGTCCACACTGTTTAGCCGCCTCGACTGCGATCTTCTGCCAACGTTTTACACGTTCAATTTGTTTTGTGCTATCATATTTTACTATACTGCGTTCAGTTGATAGGGGAATAAGCCTGCTAACCCCCAGCTCAACTGCCTTTTGCACAATATATTCCATTTTGTCGCCTTTCGGTAATCCCTGTGCCAGACATACTTCAATAGGCGGTTCCTTATGTTCACCAATAATTTGTTGCAAGCTAAGTTCTACGGCATCGCCGGCAATATGGGCAATTTCTGCAATACCGGCTTGTCCATTATGATCGACCACGATGATATTGTTTCCTGTTTGCAGCCGCAGTACGTGATTGATATGATGGGCGTCTTCCCCTTTTATTTGCATATGAGAGGATAGTGCTGTAGCAAGAAAAAACCGGCGCAAGCTAAATATCCTCCTTGCGGGCAACCATAGCAACCCAGCCGCCTTCTTCAATAACTTTTTCAACTGTAAGATTATTTTCCAGCATGGCTGCAGTCACATCGCTAAGACGCTCGGTAATAATACCGCTGGCTACAAAGTACCCGCCATCGTTAAGGCGGTGCGGAATATCAACAACTAATTTAATTATTATGTCAGCAATGATATTAGCAATAATTAAATCCGCTTTGCCTGATATTCCTGTCAGCAGATCTCCTTGGGCAATATTAACAATATTTTCTACTTTGTTAAGAACAACGTTCTCTTTGGCCACCCTTACTGCCACCGGGTCCAGATCTACCGCACTGACTCTTTTCGCACCAAGCTTAGCAGCTGCTATTGCCAAAATGCCTGAGCCTGTGCCAATATCAAAAACAATATCGCCCTGTTTTAATACATCCTCCAAACATCTGCAGCACATTGTCGTAGTATGATGAGTTCCTGTACCAAAGGCCATTCCCGGATCAAGCTCAATAACAACATCATCCGTCAAAGACTGATATTCTTCCCAGGATGGCTTAATAACAATGCGCTCACCTATCCTCACCGGGTGGAAATAATCTTTCCAGGATGAAGCCCAATCCTCCTCTTGAATTTCCCTGCAATTAATTGTGCCGCAGCCTTTATCCAGATTATGATGAATAAGTTCATTTACCCGCTCTTCAAATTGGTGGAGTTTTTTATTTAATTCCTCATCGACCGGTAGGTAAGCCTTTACTGTAACTGTTTCGGTATCAGTTTCTTCAGGAATGTCACAGTAATCCCATTTTCCCTCACGGCGGTAGGAGTTAATAAGTGCAGGATCTTCAATAACTACACCGCTGGCACCCAAATCATGAAAAATATTAGCCACCGCTTCGGTGGCTTCATGAGTTGTTAAGATACTGATTTCGGCCCACTTCATGCCCATCTCCCCTTAAGTATGAATTAAGGTTGCGTTTTTTTAATCATGTTCTCAAAGCACTCCAAAAACATCCTTTACTTTCTTGAAAAATGTTTTCTGTTCAGGGTTAACATTTTCCCCGCCGACTTTGGCAAATTCCTTTAAAAGCTCACGTTGCTTATCATTGAGTTTTTGGGGTGTAACCACTTTTACTTTAACGTGCTGGTCACCGCGGCCATGTCCCCGCAGAAAAGGAACGCCTTTATCTTTAATCCTGAAAATAGTCCCGGATTGTGTACCTTCAGGGATTTTAAGCTTGACTTTACCATCCAGAGTAGGCACTTCAATTTCATCCCCAAGGGAAGCCTGGACAAAACTAATGGGCACCTCGCAAATAACATCGTTACCTTCCCGTACAAACAGTTTATGCGGTTTTACAAAGATATAAACATATAAATCGCCTGCCGGACCGCCACGCATACCAGCTTCACCTTCATGGGCCACACGTAAACGCGATCCATTATCAACGCCAGCCGGAATTTTGATTTTTATTGTGCGTTTATTGCGAACTTTACCGCTTCCATGACAATCCTTACATGGTGTCTGGACAATTTTCCCTTCGCCCCGGCACCGGTCACATGGCTTTACATTAACCATACGGCCAAAAGGGGTATTCTGCACAACCTGGACCTGGCCTGTTCCCTTACACTGAGGACAAGTCTCCGGATGTGTTCCCGGAGCAGCTCCTGAACCATGGCAAGTACCACATTCTTCAGTACGCGGTATCTGTACCTCTGTTTCTATCCCAAAGGCGGCTTGTTCGAAACTTATTTCCATATCATACCGCAGATCAGAGCCTTTTTCGGGACCGCTGCGGCGTCCGCCGCCGAAGCCAAACCCTGACTGACCGCCAAAAAACATGTCAAATATGTCGCTAAACCCGCCGGAACCGAAGCCGCCAAAACCACCTGGGCCACCACCCTGCGCTCCTTCAAAAGCGGCATGGCCGAATTGGTCATATTGCGAACGGCGTTCAGGGCTTGATAATATTTCATAAGCCTCATTGATTTCTTTAAATTTCGCCTCTGCCTCTTCAGGGTTATCGCGATTAACGTCAGGATGGTACTTGCGGGCCAATTTGCGAAACGCCTTTTTTATTTCATCTTCAGACGCTGTTTTGGCCACACCCAGCACTTCATAATAATCTCTTTTACTCACCTTACACCATCCTATAATTTTATCAACCGCTGTTAACCTCAACATGCACATTGAAATTAACAGCGGTCCCTGGTATAGACTGTTCAAAAAGCGCATCTGCGTCGTTGGTGCCCCGGTTACTTGCACGTTCTGTCGAACAAGTTTCTTTCTAGTTAGCAGTCAAACCAACCGAAACACCATGATATCCAGGTTGGTTGCACGGGCGTACAAACTAACGTACGTAGCGCTGCGCAAACCCCGCACGAACTCTCAAATGGAACGAACTCAATCAGAACGTCGCAGCCGCCTAGCATCTGCATTTTTTTGAACAGTCTGTGATAATTAACTATGTTCTTTTATTTCTTCTCGTCGTCTACCACTTTATATTCAGCATCAACAACTTTTTCGTCTTTAGGTTCACCACTATGTTCCCCTGCTTCAGGATTAAAGCCTTGAGCGCCTGGTTGACCTTCAGCATTTGCCTGGCTATACATTGCCGATGTTAATTCATATAAAGGTTTAGTCAGTTCTTCGGTATCGGCTTTGATTTTCTCAATATCACTGCCTTTAAGTGTTTCTTTCAGCTTATCAGCGGCTTGTTGGACCTTTTCCACTAATGCTTTATCAGCCTTGTCGCCAACTTCTTTAACGGTTTTTTCAGCCTGATACACAAGGGAATCAGCATTGTTACGGGTTTCCACTTCTTCCTTGCGTTTTTTGTCTTCACTTGCATGAGCCTCGGCTTCTTTAACCATACGCTCAATATCATCTTTGTTCATCCCGCCGGATGAGGTAATCGTAATTTTCTGTTCTTTACCAGTACCAAGATCTTTGGCAGATACATGCACAATACCGTTGGCATCAATATCAAAAGTAACTTCAATACGGGGAACACCGCGTGGAGCAGGAGGGATATCGGACAATTCAAAACGGCCCAGTGTCTTATTATATGCCGCCATTTCCCGTTCGCCCTGCAGCACATGAATATCAACTGATGGCTGATTGTCGGCAGCTGTTGAGAATGTTTGGCTCTTTTTAGTGGGAATGGTAGTATTGCGCTCAATAATCTTAGTGCATACGCCGCCTAAAGTTTCAATTCCCAAAGACAGCGGAGTAACGTCAAGCAATAAGACATCTTTAACTTCACCGACCAGTACTCCGGCTTGAATAGCAGCGCCAACAGCCACACATTCATCCGGGTTAACACCGCGATGCGGTTCTTTGCCCAGAAACTTCTTAATAGCTTCCTGCACAGCCGGAATACGGGTTGAACCACCCACAAGGATGACCTTCTCGATATCTTTGGGCTGCAAGCCGGCATCACTCATTGCCTGGCGGGTTGGCCCCATGGTGGCTTCAACGAGATCAGCCGTCAGTTCATCAAACTTTGCCCTTGTCAGATTAATATCCATATGTTTCGGACCGGTTTGGTCAGCAGTAATAAACGGCAGGTTTACATTGGTTGTAAGTACACCCGACAACTCAATTTTAGCTTTTTCAGCTGCTTCCCGCAAACGTTGAGCCGCCATGCGGTCAGCTGACAAATCAATGCCATGCTCTTTTTTAAACTCGGCAATCAGCCAATTCATGATACGCTCGTCAAAATCATCGCCGCCTAGGCGGTTATTACCATTGGTGGCCTTTACTTCAAAGACGCCATCACCAAGTTCCAGGATAGAAACGTCAAATGTTCCGCCGCCAAGGTCAAATACCAGAATAGTATGGTCTTCACCTTTATCAAGGCCGTAGGCTAATGCTGCCGCCGTTGGTTCATTAATAATCCGTAGAACTTCCATACCGGCAATTGTACCGGCATCTTTCGTGGCCTGCCGTTGGCTGTCGCTAAAATACGCAGGCACTGTGATGACAGCCTGGGTAATTTTTTCTCCCAGATAAGCTTCTGCATCAGTTTTCAGCTTTTGCAGAATCATGGCGGAAATTTCCTGTGGGCTGTAGTCTTTATCATCAATACGCACTTTATATGTGGTACCCATATGCCGTTTAATAGAACTTATAGTACGGTCAGGATTTGATACTGCCTGGCGCTTTGCCAACTGGCCGACCAAACGCTCACCGGTTTTCGAAAATCCCACTACTGAAGGGGTTAATCTGCTGCCTTCAGCATTAGCAATAACAACAGGCTCGCCACCCTCCATAACAGCTACTACAGAGTTGGTAGTACCGAGATCTATACCAATTACTTTTGCCATCTTCTAACTCCTCCTTAATTATGAATAATCCTTAACAATTACTTACAACCTTTACCATACTTGGGCGAATAACCTTACCCTGTACCTTATAGCCTTTTTGCAATTCCTGAACAATCATCCCGTCAGGCCGATCAGCATCTTCGATCCGCATTACAGCCTCATGCTGTTGCGGGTCAAACTGGGTACCTTCCGCGATAATTGGTGTAAGACCTACTTTTTCCAACAAACAGATAAACTGTTTGTAAATCATCTCCACTCCGGCTAACAAAGCAGCTGCATCCTGGGTAGCGGCACTGTTCAATGCGCGTTCAAAATTATCCAATACCGGCAAAATCTCCAATATAATACCCTGTGACACAATGCTGGACAGTTCTTCTTTTTCTTGACGCGTACGCCGCCGGAAATTTTCAAAATCGGCCTGCAGTCGTTTATAACGATCACATTGTTCCTCTAACAGTTGGTTTTTTTCCTCTATCGCCGCCATAATGGCGTTTACATCTTCATATGGAAAACAAACCTCAGGATTGTCACCGGCAGCCTCTTCCGGATTTTCAGTATTGCAATTATCTGCCTTATTCGCTTTTTGTGCAGCCTGATCCAATCGGTCCTTTTTCTCCGACATTTATTTTCACCTCACAATACAAAATTTATCTTAAAAATCAGGCAATCCAGCCTCGGTGTTACCGTCCGGTTTAGCGGAATTAGTGCTGTCTTCTTTCTTCTTAATAATTGTGTCAATTCGCAATATCGCCACCGCCACTTCACCAGCAGCTTTGATGGCATGTAGTTTTACCGGTACAGGATCAAGTACACCTCGTGCTATCATGTCAGCAACTTCGCCTGTATCGCAGTCAATTCCTAAAGAATCTTGACTTTTGGCGGCCTGTGCTGCAATTGCTTCCTCAACCTTTTCCAGAGGATTATATCCGGCATTTTCAACAATCTGGGACAGTGGCCGTTTTAGAGCACTGGAAACGCAATCAACGCCATAAGCGGCCATTCCCTTTATACTTTCCCGCGATTTATCAACCTGGCGGGCAATTGCAATTTCAATTGAACCGCCCCCTGGTACATAACCGCCCTTGACAGCTGCCTGCACACTGGATGCTGCATCTTTGGCAATACGTTCCCTCTCGCCCACAACTTCCTCAGTTGCCGCACCTACCAGGATTGTAGCCATTGGTTTGCCTTTGCCACCAAGAATGCGGATTTGTTCCAATTTCTCGTCCTCATAAACTCTTTCGGCAAAACCAAGATATTTTTCAATATCAGCAACATCCTTTTTCAGACCTGTACGTTTAATCATCCGGGCACCGGTATGTTCCGCAGCCCGGCGCAAATCCTTTGCGGCGACCCGCTGGATAACGATTACACCCGCATCGGTAAGAATTTCCTCCGCGACAGCATGTACGCCCCGGTCAACCAACACTGTTTTAACCCCAAGTTCGACAATTTTATGTACATTGCTTTTAAATTCATCCTGCAGTTCTATATAGCGTTTAAACCCTATCTCAGTGCTTAACGCCTCATCCTCAATTTCCTCTGGTTCAAGTGCATCATCAATTAGCAGCAACTTGACCTCTGCTATTTCCTGCGGCATTTCCTGGCTCATACGTTCCTTGTCGACAATAACTCCCATGAATACTTCGTTTTCCGCGCCCTCTTCCGCAGTTATTATTTCAGATAATTTAAAATTATTTTCACATAACTTTTCGGTTCCAATTAAACGGGTTGCTTCAACTACCAGATCGGCAATGTCTTCATACTCTCGTCCGGCGATCATCGCGATATTGCGCAATACAGGATCGTTAAGGTCGTTCACTTGCCGGCCACGGTTTTTTACTTCATTTATGGCGCATTGAATACCATGTTTAATGCCTTCAATAACACGGGCAATAGGTACACCGCGCAACACCTGATTTACTCCTTCAGCGACCAGGCCGCCCGCCATAATAGTAGCCGTAGTGGTTCCGTCACCTACCTCGGCTTGTTGGGCTTTGGCAATATTAATAAGCATTTTGGCGGCTGGATGGTTAACATCCATCTTATCTAAAATGGTAACTCCATCGTTAGTAATAATAACCTCGCCAAAACGGTCAACAAGCATAGTATCAAGGCCTTTAGGGCCAATGGTACCTTCCACTGCAGCGGTGATAGCTCTAACCGCGTTGGCATTGGTCAGTAAGGCCGCTAACCGCTCATCAACTTCAGAGCCGCTACCGGCTTGCTTTAAATTCATAGTTCGGTCCCCCTAATAGAGTGTGTTTCCAAAAACACACTTTCCTTAATATTCTTTTAAACTGTTACAAAATACCCCGATGTTAAATACCTGTGAAGCCGCACAGTAAGGGTATATCAGATTTCTACGCTGAAAAGGCTCAACGACAAAGAAGGGTATTTTGTAACAGCCTCTAATACGCATATATACTTTTATTAATAATATTGCCTGCCATTAAAAGGCAAATACAGCTTATATCTTATATTTTTTTAGCATTTCTCCCAGATGACGGTGCATAAACTCTAAGACTGTCATTATTTTCCCGTATTCCATCCTGGTAGGACCCAAAACAGCTACTGTGCCTACCACCTGACCGTCAATACGGTATGTGGCCTGGACCATACTACACTCATGAATGCCACTGTATTTATTTTCCCGTCCGATAGTAACAACCACACCATCGCTGTCTTGTATATTTAATATATCGCATAATAATTGCTGCTCTTCCAGCATGGAAAGCAAGCCTTTTACCTTCTCCACATCACGAAATTCCGGCTGGTTTAACAGCTGAGTCGTCCCGCCTAAATACACCTTGTCATGCTTATCAGCTGTTAACGCCTGTTTAATAATTTCCATGGCTGTTTGAAACATTTTTGCATCAGGCAACACTTCATGCTTTATTTCACCCAAAATGGGTGTTTTAATCTTGTCAAAAGATAAACCGGCCAAACGATTATTAATTCCTTCAGAAATTTGTTGCAAGTCCCGGAAAGATATACCTTCCGGAATATTTATGACCTTATTTTCTACGAAGCCGGTATCGGTTACAACAATCAAAATCGCACGGTGCTCATCGAGGGGCAGGAATTGCAAATATCTAAAAACACAATGAGAAAGCTGTGGTGCCAAAACAAGCGAAATATTTTGAGTCATTGTTGATAGGATTTTAACTGTTTCCTGAAATACTTCCTCGATGCGCTGCACTTTTGCATGATACCAATTGTTAATCAGTGTTATTTCCTGCTCAGACATTTGCTGAGGAGACATTAAACAATCTACGTAAAACCTGTAGCCTTTGGCCGAAGGAACCCGTCCCGACGAAGTATGCGGCTGCTCTATATAACCCATTAACTCCAAGTCGGCCATTTCATTACGAATTGTAGCCGGGCTAATACCTAAATCATATTTACGAGCAAGAGTACGTGAACCAACAGGTTCAGCGGTGGAAATATAATCATTGATAATTGCTTGAAGAATCTTACATTTTCTCTCATCTATCATTGCTTCCACCACCCAGTTCTTAGTTGTTGTTAGCACTCTACTCGATAGAGTGCTAACATCTAATAAAAAAATACCACTCATTTGCTTGAATGTCAAGAGATTAGATATATTTTACGGCTAGTCCGGCAAAAATGCCGTAAAAACTACGTTTCCAAATTTCATTCCCGCTGCAGTTAGGTGTATTCCGTCTGCATTTAGATTTATTAACTGCTGTTTAACCAGTTTATTTACAACATTGCCATAAGAATCTAAGAAATCTTGCCGAAAATAGGCAGCGAATTCACTGAATTTTAATCCCCTTGCTGTCCGCAGTGCCAAAAATGCAAATTCGGCCATACTAATGTCTCTATCAGACTTTTCCCGGAACACTGTTGCCGGTCTTCCGGCAGCAGAGAGTCGTATATACTCTTCAATATCGGCCGTATTGGCTAACCTTTGGCCACCCACGAATGAATGAGCTGCCGCCCCTACACCAACATATGGCTGATAATGCCAGTATTTTAAATTGTGGCGACATTCCTTGCCCTTTTTGGCATAGTTTGATATTTCGTAGCGTACAAACTTGTGTTGCGGCAAAACCCGGTTAACATATTCGTACATGTCATCCTCTGTTTCTTCTTCTGGCAATTCCAATACCCCATTATTCATAAGTCGGTCAAAAGGAGTGTCCTTCTCGACTTTCAGGCCGTATACGGAAATATGATTAACACAGAGCGCAGCCGCCTGAGTCAAACTATCGCAGAAGTTTTCAACGCTTTGACCAGGCAGACCATACATTAAATCAATATTGATATTAGTAAAACCGGTGTTTTGAGCAGTTTCAACCGCCTGTACAGCCTCAGCGGCAGAATGTATCCTTCCTATTGTCTGCAAAAGTCTATCGGAAAATGCTTGTACACCAAAACTGATTCTGTTTACCCCGCTTTTTTTTAAGATCAGCAGCTTTTCCTTATCCACAGTTCCCGGGTTGCTTTCAATACTTATCTCCGCATCCGAATCAATTTTTAAATTGCTTCGCAGACAATCTACTATTTTCACCAGAAATTCAATAGGCAAAATAGTAGGTGTACCACCGCCAATATAGATAGTATCAACCGCATTGGCAGATAAAACACCGCCTTGACCGGCAATTTCCCGGCACAAGGCGGTTGTATACTCATGAAATAAATAATCCTGATTAGTATATGAAGGGAAATCACAATACAAACATTTTTGCCTGCAAAAAGGGATGTGAACGTACACACCAAATTTCATAAAAATTGCCTCCGCTTTTGCTGTCATTGCCAGAAAGCAAAAACTTAATCCATTTTTAATATTGCCATAAACGCTTCCTGTGGAATCTCTACACTTCCCACTTGTTTCATGCGTTTTTTGCCTTCTTTTTGTTTCTCCAGCAATTTACGTTTACGCGTAATATCCCCGCCATAACATTTAGCTAAAACATCCTTGCGCATAGCCCGCACTGTTTCACGGGCGATAACTTTATTGCCTATCGCCGCTTGAATGGGAATTTCAAACATTTGCCGTGGAATAATTTCCTTCAGCTTTTCCGCTAGTTGCCGCCCCCGATAGGTAGCCCTGTCACGATGTACAATAACAGACAAGGCATCAACCGGGTCACCGTTCAATAGTATATCAAGCTTCACTAAAGCAGATGTCTGATAACCAATAATCTCATAGTCCAGGGAAGCATAACCCCGGGTGGAAGACTTCAAACGGTCAAAATAGTCATAAATAATTTCGCTTAAAGGTAAATAATAGGTCAGCATAACCCTGGTAGTATCAAGATACTTCATATCCTTAAATTCGCCGCGCTTCTCCTGGGATAATTCCATAACTGCCCCAACGAAATCGTTGGGCACGATTACAGTAGCTTTAACATATGGCTCATCAATATGGTCAATCTCCTGAGGAGTAGGCAAGTGGGACGGATTATCAATATCTAAAATTTCACCGTCTGTTTTATATACTTTGTAAATAACACTGGGAGCTGTAGTAATAAGAGTAAGATGATACTCCCGTTCCAGTCGTTCCTGAATAACATCCATATGCAACAGCCCTAGAAAACCGCAACGAAAACCAAACCCTAACGCTATCGATGTTTCCGGTTCAAAAACTAAAGAAGCATCATTAAGCTGTAACTTTTCCAGCGCATCCCGTAAGTTGTCATAGTCTGCACTATCTACCGGGTACAGTCCGCAGTAAACCATTGGTGTGATTTTACGATAACCAGGCAATGGCTTGGCCACAGGTCTGTCCCCATCCGTAACTGTATCACCTACCCTGGTATCTATCACGTTTTTAATACTGGCGGCAATAAACCCTACCTGCCCCGGACCCAGTTCATTAACATTTGCCAGATACGGACGAAAGATTCCCACTTCAGTAACATCAAAATTTTTATCGGTAGCCATCATTTTTACATTCATACCGGGAGTAATAGTTCCATCCATAACCCGCACATAAGCAATAACTCCTTTATAAGAGTCAAAATGAGAATCAAAAATAAGCGCGCTAAGCGGCGCATCGGCTTTGCCTTTA
The DNA here is from genome assembly GCA_023434855.1 of Bacillota bacterium. The sequence goes on from JAEYSJ010000399.1 coordinate 25,162, forward strand.
GGCGGTGGAACTTTTTTTACTATTGCTTCCAGAACTTCTTCAATACCAAAACCGGTCTTGGCGCTAACCAGTACAGCATCTGAAGCATCCAAGCCAATTACTTCTTCTATTTCATGTTTAACTTTATCCGGGTCTGCACTGGGTAAGTCTATTTTATTAATAACCGGAATAATCTCCAAGTTATGCTCTAGCGCCAAATATACATTGGCCAGAGTTTGAGCTTCAATTCCCTGAGCGGCGTCGATAACCAGCAGTGCCCCCTCACAGGCTGCCAGACTGCGGGATACTTCATAGGTAAAATCAACGTGACCAGGTGTGTCAATTAAATTAAGCATATATTTCTGGCCGTCTTTTGCTGTATATTCAAGCCGCACGGCCTGCGCTTTAATAGTAATGCCACGTTCGCGTTCAAGTTCCATTTGATCTAAAACCTGGTCTTCCATCTCACGGGCAGAGAGGGCGCCGGTATACTCTAGCAAGCGATCGGCAAGTGTAGACTTGCCATGGTCTATATGCGCGATAATTGAGAAATTGCGAATATTAGTTGTGTCCATAGAGGCCTCCTCTCATTGGGCTGCAGATAATACTTATTCGATTATACCATCTGCCGCCCGACCCCTGCAACCCTTACCTTAGCTGTCCTTATTTCTCCTTCGGAAAATATAAGTTTCCCGCTTCAGCTATTCGGTAACTTACGTTTTCGCTTACGGTTTACCGGAATCCGGGTTTTCTAATAAATGCCTAATCTTCCCATTAAAAGCATCTACTTTCTTATGAGCTATATTACAGTATAACTCCAAGCTCTGTTTGGTTTTAAAAGCTTCATCCACAAATTGCTTATACCATATATTTAGCCAGTTAACTAACTTAGAAGAATCCAGATAAATATAGGTTGGAACAGCAATTTTTTGTCCGGCGGTTTCGATAAAGAGGTTGTTGCCTGCCCAATCAATTTTTGCTATTGGATATACAGCATTGAAACTATAGCCATAACCTAGCAGATATGTTGAATATACACCGGTTTTTTCCCGTTTTAGGTTAAAGGCCTGTACGCAATTCTGTCGTTGAGTCAGACTATTAAGTTGTTTTTCAGTTGTTGTTACACCAAGCACTACTATTACAAGCAAAATTGCCAAACTACGAAAAATAGTTACCATTTCAGATGAGGTTAGCCGGATAAACATTATACCACCTCTACATTAACTTGCCAAAAAAATAACGGCTTATACATTGCCGTTTGTTATAAAAAAAACGCCCAGCGTCTTTGTCTAACCGCCAAGGACACCAAGCTCGCCAAGAAAAACATTGGATTTTAGTAATAAATGTTTAGATGTTTGGCCCTTTTAGGGAGTTATTTCCTCTGTCAGGAATAATTGAAAAATATAAAAAAATCCCTTAGCGTTCTTGGCGTCCTTGGCGGTTAACCGTTTGTAAAAAAACTGCAGGCGTTAATACACCTGCAGTACTGCAATCTCCGCTTCTATTGGTGATTGTTTTCCATAATAATCTCAGCTAACACGTTACCCAACATTTCCATGCTCCGTTCAGCTTCCTCGACACTGTTTTCCTGACAACCAACTTCCAGTAAAAGAGCCCGCGGGTGCAAATGCTGGTTGTAACGCCATTCTACCAATTGTATTCCACGCGAAAGACCAGGGTAATGCTGATTTAATTTGGCGTCAATTAGCTTGGCAAAAGCATGATTCTGCTGCCAATGGGGCTGCACCAAATCTTGCTGCCCGGTTGCCACCACTAAGGTAATTCTTGCAGCCTCTATACCATTTACCGTAGCAGTGGAATTTTCCCGTTTATCCGCATCCCGGTGTATATCAAACAACATTTGAATAGACGGATAATCAGTCAGCATATTTCTAGCAGTTATTTCAGATGGCCCATAAGCTTTCATAAAGCTGGGATAGTCGTGAATATTGGTACTATGTACAGATTTAATCCCATTTTTCTCCAATTGTTTCACCAGCGCTGCTCCCACTTCTACTATGTCGCCACGTTGGCCGCCGGGTTTATGCGACACTCCTGATGTCGGGATAAAAGATTCGGCAGTATGAGTATGGTAAATGCCGACCAATGGTTTTCCACCATCCAATAGACCAATGTTTTCAAATTTGGGGAAGTTTGGCAGACTCATTGCATTTACAGTGGGAGTACCTGTTTTTAATGCAGCAAGAAATGGAATTTCCGAGCTAATTAGGGTACGGATATCTTTAATATCTACGTTAGCTAATAATAGTACTGCACCGCGTAAAACATTTTGTGCATTAAGTTCTGTAGTAACTTTTACAACTTGTTGCTTCCCAGTTGTGTTTTCTAATCCCGGAATACCAAAGAAGAGAATATCGCGCCATTTAGGCCACCCAAAATGCAGATAATATCCCTGTTGCGGCGTTATACCTGCATTGACTGGTACGGAAGCCTTAGACATTGTAATATAGATCCCGGAAACTATAAGGCAAAGTAATAGAATAATAATCCCGGTATAAACTCTACGTTTTCTTTTATAATTTTTCCATCGCTGCCGCCTTGTTACCATTGCTGCCTCCTGTAGGGCACTGTAAATTTACCCTGTATTTGTTTACATACAATGTATATGCCTGGCAGCAACATGATATTACAACATAAAAAACCTACCTCACATAAACTAATGAGGTAGGTTTTTCCAACAATACTTTGTACTATATAGCTTTTGATATACAGTCGAAATGCAGCATATATCGACGAACTGATTCTTTCACACCTTTTTTGACACCTAACATTAAGTGAATATAGTTGGCTGCAGGGTTTTTAGCCAGTTCAGCTTTAAGTTTTTCGCCGGCGGCCAAAGATGTATCTGTAGGAACATTAATTTTTGCTATACCTGCCAGGATAGAACTACGGTAATCATCCTGGCTGAGTTTAGAGCCGCCGTGCATTACCAGTGGTACATTGATAGTGGTATTTAGCTCTCCCAACTTTATAAAATCAACTTTCTTTTCACCATTGCCACCGTGATTGCGAACAGCCACAGCTAATGCATCAACCTTCGTTTTATCAACAAACTCTGCGGCCATATCAGGCTTTACAATATTCTTTTCCTGTACATCATTATCATAACAACCAACATAGCCCAATTCCCCCTCGACGGAAACACCGAGAGAATGGGCTATGCGTGTAACTTCTTTTGTACGTTTTAAATTTTCGGTAAACGGTAAAGCAGACCCGTCATACATTACAGAGGTAAATCCCCAGCGAATTGCTCTAACCACCCCTTCATAAGTATGGCCATGATCCAGATGTAAAGCCACAGGCACAGATGATTTCTGGGCAGCGCGTATCATAGCCGCACTCAATGTATCAACATCCACAAATTTAAATAAACGCTCAGCAATTCCTAATACCAAGGGAGTTTTTAATTCTTCTGCAACTTCAACAACAGCTCCTAACGTCTCAAAATTAAATACATTAAATCCTCCAACTGCATACTTACGTTTCCGTGCATCCTGAAGTAGTTCTCTCATCGTTACTAGAGCCAAGGTTGAATTCCTCCTTATTATTAATTGTTAAATTCTGTGAGGTTCGTTATTATATATTCTGAATCATCTAAAAAAAACCTGCAAAGATTATTGCAAAAATTTTAAAAATTACATTTTTAAAATTTTTATGCTAGGCTAGTTATTTCCATTATTCATTAAACTATACAAAAAAATTCCAGACATATTGTCTGGAATTTTCTTATATTAAATTTTATTGCTTTTTAAGTTAACAGAAAATCAGCTTTAATTTCTTCATAGCTTAGCTAAATTTTTGATTGTTCTTATTTAATTAAGTTGCTCTTTCGCGGTATCTACTAACTTACCAAAAGTAGTCATATCGTTTATCGCCAAATCAGCCAGCATTTTGCGGTTTACATCTACACCGGCCTTTTTTAGGCCGTTGATCAATTGACTGTAAGATATGCCGTTGATGCGGGCAGCAGCGTTAATTCTGGCAATCCATAGTTTACGGAATTCTCCCTTTTTGGCCCTACGGTCACGGCGGGCATAATAGAGAGCTTTCATTACTGTTTCATTGGCCTTTTTAAATAACTTACTCTTGGCACCTCTATAGCCTTTGGCTAATTTAAGAATTTTTTTATGACGTCTATGTGCAGTCACGCCTTTTTTAACTCTTGGCATGGTTGGTTCCCCCTATCAAAATATTGTTTAAGAGTCTGGTCAAAGTGCAGCTCTAAATTAACCTTAGATTAGCATTTTACCGTCCTCTCCGGAAAAATAAAATTGTATGCATTTGAAACATACTTAATTTAAGCGTAAGGAAGCATTCTCGCAACGCGTTCATGGTCGGATTTGCTAACAAGTCCGGCTTTACGCAGATTGCGTTTACGGGCTGGTGCCTTTTTCTCCAAGATATGGCTTTTGAAAGCCTTAGAGCGTTTAAATTCCCCAGTACCAGTTACTTTAAACCGTTTAGCTGCGGCTTTACGAGTCTTAATTTTAGGCATTATTGTGTCCCCCTCTTAGTTGTGTTGCTTGGCTGCCAAAATCATTATCATATTTTTTCCTTCAAGCTTTGGCTCGCGTTCAATAATTATACTATCTTTAAGCGTAACGGCCATTTTAGTCAGAACTTCTTTTCCTAATTCAGGATGAGAAAGCTCACGTCCGCGAAACATTATTGTTACCTTAACTTTATCGCCATCCTCTAAAAACCGCTGAACGTTTTTTAGTTTGACATTAAAGTCATGGTCCTCAATATTAGGACGAAGCTTCACTTCTTTAACCGTAACGACCTTCTGCTTCTTCTTAGCTTCTTTATCACGCTTTTGCTGTTCGTATTTGAACTTACCGAAATCCATAATACGACAAACAGGCGGTTTGGCCGTTGGCGCCACTTCAACCAGGTCAAGCTGCTGCTCAGCGGCTAAACGCAATGCATCACGAAGCTGCATAATTCCTAACTGTTCACCGGTACTACTGGTTACCCGGACTTCTCTCGCCCGGATTTCCTCGTTAATCTTTAACGTTTCTTTGCTAATCGCTGTACACCTCCTAATAATTTAAAAATAAGTCAAGTAAGAAATATAAAAGCGGGTGGAATTAACCACCCGCACCAATTCAGCATAATAATAAAAATAATGCTCAAAGTATCGAACCTTACGAACTGTACAATAGACGTTGTAAGGTGAGAAGCGGATGGCCTCTACTTAAAATATCCTTATTTGTATGTACTTTGTACATCTTAGCATCTAATTTCAACAAAGTCAAGTCTAGGAGTTTGTTGAAAAAGTCATTTTGGTGCAAACCCGTCCACAATATATCTACATTTATCTAACGATAAACCCTATATTAAAGGCTGTTACAAAATACCCGTCTCTGTCGTTAGGCCTTTCAGTAGTAACCAGATGTGCCTTTGCTGTGCGGTTTCCCGGGCGTTTAACATCAGGGTATTTTATAACAGTTTTAAAAAATATTAAGGAAAGTGTGTTTTTTGAAACACACTCTATTGTGGACATTTCGGATGATTCAAGGGTTTTGCAACAACCTCCTAGTTCAAAAACATTATTTTTTTGCTACTATCTCTTCAAGAACATTGGTGATAAACTCTTCAATATTTCTGGTTCCGATATCGCCCTGCCCACGTTTGCGTACTGCCACACTCTGGGTTTCTACTTCTTTATCTCCCACAACTAAGATATATGGAACTTTTTCCAGTTGACCTTCCCGGATTTTATAGCCAATTTTTTCATTACGATCATCGACTTCTACCCGAATATCCTTGTCTCTCATAAGTTTTGCTATATCCTGAGCATAAACAGCGTGCCGGCTGGTTATTGGCAATAATTTAACTTGCATCGGCGCCAGCCAAATAGGAAAAGCTCCGGCATAGTGTTCGATCAGAATACCAATAAATCTTTCCAGGCTGCCATATGCTACACGGTGAATCATTACCGGCCGATGACGCTGGCCGTCTTCGCCAACATAAGTAAGATCAAATTTTTCCGGCATCAGCATATCGAGCTGAATTGTACCGCATTGCCAGGTACGCCCGATAGAATCCTTCAGGTGAAAATCTATTTTGGGTCCATAAAAAGCTCCGTCCCCCTCATTGATTATATATTCCATACCGCGGTCATCCAAAGCTTCCTTCAAGGCCGTAGTTGCGGTTTCCCAGATTTCATCAGAGCCCATAGCCTTTTCCGGTCTGGTACTCAATTCTGCGTGATAAGATAATCCAAAAGCGCTGTATACTGTATCAAACAAATCAATGACGCCCTGGATTTCTTTTTTGATTTGTGCAGGCAGCATAAATATATGAGCGTCATCCTGAGTAAAACTCCTTACCCGCATCAATCCGTGCAGTGCTCCCGAAAGCTCATGGCGGTGTACTAACCCCAATTCCGCCGTTCTCAGCGGCAAATCACGGTAGCTATGATGCTGTGTGCGATATACTAGAATTCCTCCGGGACAATTCATAGGCTTAACCGCATATCCTTCATCATCAATTGTAGTAAAATACATGTTTTCGCGATAATGATCCCAATGTCCTGATTGCTGCCAAAGCCGCTGATGCAGAATAATCGGTGTCTTGATTTCTTGATAGCCATATTTTATATGTAATTTACGCCAAAAAGCTTCCAATTCATTACGGATAACCATGCCTTTCGGATGGAAGAACGGAAAACCGGGCCCCTCTTCCTGAATACTGAATAAATCCAATTCACGGCCAAGTTTGCGGTGATCACGTTTTGCCGCTTCCTCAAGCATATTAAGGTAAGCATCCAAATCAGCTTTCTTTTCAAAAGCAGTGCCATATATGCGCTGCAGCATCTTGCGTTTTTCGTCTCCACGCCAGTAGGCTCCGGCCAAACTCTGAAGTTTAATCGCTTTGACCTTACCAGTAGAAACAACATGCGGCCCTGCACATAAATCAACAAAATCTCCCTGCCTATATAAAGAAATGGCAACATTATTGGGTAAATCGTTAATAAGCTCCAGTTTATAAGTTGCCCCTTGGTTTCTGAATATTTCTATAGCTTCCTTTCGACCAACCTCAAAACGCTCAATCGGCAGGTCTTCTTTAACTATTTTTTCCATCTCGCTTTGTATTTTATCCAGATCTTCAGGCGTAAAAGTATGCGCAGTGTCAAAGTCATAGTAAAATCCATTGGCAATTGCCGGCCCAATTCCCAGCTTTACATCCCCATATAACCGTTTTACTGCCTGGGCTAAAATATGTGAAGCACTATGACGTAAAGCTTCTTTACCCTCATTATCTTCAAAAGTAAAAAATTCAACGTGAGCATCTTGCTCCAGTTTATGGTTTAAATCCACTATTTGACCATCAACTTTGGCAACCAAAGCATTTTTGGCCAAACTGCGGCTAATAGATTCAGCCAGTTTCACCATGGTAGTGCCTTGTTCAATCTCACGCGAAGCTCCATTTTTTAATATAACATTTACATTACTCATTTTAGCGTCCTCCCTGAAAAATATTATCAAAAACAAATAAACTCTCATCCCTGGAATAGGGACGAGAGTTGTTACCCGCGGTTCCACCCTGATTGGCATTTGCCCGGCTTATATTATTTGATAACGGAAATAATCCCGGCAAGGCTTACTGCTGTTCAGCCCAACAGTTTAGAGGTGGTAATGATAAGTTTGCGTAAGATGCTTTCAGCCTATGGCATCATTTCTCTGAAACGCCTAAACACCTATCATCATGTCCTCTGCATCACTTTTAACTATAGGTAAATATTATAAAATATAATACACAATTTTTATACTGTTGTCAATTAGTTTATGTCACTTAGGCAGATAACCGCCCAAATATTCAGCATTGCAAATATCGCACCCAGGGCAGATAACAACCCGGCCATCAAAGATACTTTTAATAGTTTCCATGACATCCTGAAGCTTTGGCGGATTGGCACTATGCAGCATCACATTATATGGTGCAATAGTAATTAGCGCGGTAATTAAGAGATCTTCATAATTAATTTCGTCAGCACCCTGAGTTGCAAAGTTTTCCAAATACTGATTATTTATCGTTTTACCGAAAGAATCAAGAATTTTAAAGTTACCGTTATTGCTCATGACAACATGCACTTCTTCTACCTTTGGTTCCTGGACTTCAACAAAATAACGCAAAACACGAATAAACTCTTTATACTCAAGTTCCATCATAAAATCATCTACCGCTTTGTCCACCACCTGAATCAATTGTTCGCGGTAATCCTTGAGGCGAAAGTTTATAAACCCTTCTACAACCAATTCATGGTGATTATCCAAATAATCAAGCAGTTTTGCTAATATTTGATTACGGCGTTCATTCAAACTAAAATTCGGAAAAAGTCCGTTATTGTCTTTTAGCATTTTCAAAGTGTTGTTATAAACAATGCTACGTTCTTCTTCGTTAAAATAATAGTAATTACGCTCAATTATTTTGCCTATAATTATTTTCTCTTCATCCGAGACAATAATTTCCGCTAATATTTTTGCGACATAGTGTTTTAATAAGTTTTTGATTCTTTCATAATTGCGAAAAGAAAGTTCTCCTTCAATTATATTACACCCAAGAAAAGTGTAGTTTCCGCGATATATTTCATCAATTGCCACACAAAACCCTTCCTGGCTTAGTGTAACGCAATCTTTTTGCAATCTAGCCCGTATCTCATCCGTTGTTCCGGTGAGACCTACAGAAAGTAATTTCAATGCTACCACTCCCTTCTAGCATATTATATGTTTTATAATTTAATTGCATACAAAACAAAAATATCTCAATAACATGTCTAACAAAATTTAAAAAAAGCAACCTAACGGCTGCTTATCAATTTAATAGATTCGTTTGCCGGTTAATATCCGACAGCCAACTATTACGTCCATGGACTATAAGCTTTAATTTACGGTCCCGGATTGTCGTTAATACTATAACATTAGGTATAATGAAAAAAGTTTTTTCCGGCTTTATTTCCTTAATATGAACAAGCGGCACTTCTTCTAGCTGCTTATGAGCTAAATCCAATAAATAACCAACAAATACCAACCGTTGATTAGTCAGATACAATGCTCCATTTAGAACCGCATCCTCGCAGTACAGATTTGCCATACCTTTTTTTATTATTACTTCATCTTCCTCTAATGGGAAACTATACACCGCAATCGCCCCTAAGAAAAACGTTTCGTTCTTTTTTAATATATTCACCAATATGCCTATTTTCTCCTACATTATCTATGAATATGAGACATCCAAAAAGGCATAATAAACTTAGAAGGTGGTGAGGATCATGGCAAAAAAAGAAAAGGTCCAAAAAAATAACCGGACTTTTCCTAATCAGGATGTATCAACTAATGTAACCAAAGATGACACATCCCTTGAAGCCACTTCCGACAAACACGTTAAGAAATCGAAATAATCTTTTAGCTATGACGGAGGTTATTAATCATGTGTCATAACAAAAATATTTCAAACAGTAAGAATGAACAAAGGAGCCCAGAAAATTCCGTCATAGAGTTTGCCAAAGAAATTTCTCCTGGATTCAATAGTGATTCCTGCGTAGAATGTGGTTTTAAGTGCATTGAAGGAAGCGTTTAACAGCCGGGGCTTGACCCGGCTGTTTCTCACGGTATCAAAAAGTTATTCGAACGTCATGTTTTCTATTAAACCATCCTTTTAGAAAATTTTCTATACTCCCTTAAATTCTTAATCTGAATGCCCCAAATGGAAATATATGGATGGCATAAATTAAAAGGTTTTGTTACAATAAAATTTAAAAAAACTCGGATTCAGATTAGGAGGATACACATAATGAAAGAGCTACTGGAACTTTTGGAAAAAGATCATAGATTAACGGTTGAACAGCTCTCCGTAATGTTGAATAAACCAGCAAAAGAAATCGCCAAGATGATTAATCAATTGGAAGAACAAAATATTATTGTAAAATATCAGACTATTATTAACTGGGAAAAGGCAGGGGTAGACACCGTTACTGCCATTATTGCCGTCAAAACAACACCCCAACGGGAAGTAGGCTTTGACGCCATTGCCGAACGAATTTATCGTTTTCCTGAAGTTAGAAGTGTTTATTTAATGTCCGGCGCCTATGACCTTTTAGTTATGCTGGAGGGTAATACATTAAAAGAAGTGGCTCTTTTTGTTTCCACTAAATTATCTACTATTGAAGGAGTGGTGGGTACAACAACTCACTTCATGCTAAAAAAATACAAGGAAGCCGGTGTAATTATTAGCGACCGGGAAAAAGACCATCGATTGGTGGTATCACCATGAATTGGGCAGAACGCGTGTCACCGGCGGTCAGAGCAATTCCGCCTTCCGGAATAAGACGTTTTTTTGATATTGTAGCAGAAATGGAAGGGGTTGTTTCTCTCGGGGTGGGAGAACCCGATTTTGTAACCCCCTGGCATATCAGAGACAGTTGCGTAGACAGTCTTCATAAAGGTTATACTTCCTATACTTCAAATTATGGTTTATTGGAACTTCGCGAGGAAATTGCCCGCAAAATGTATAATGATTACAATCTGACTTACAATCCGCGTAAGGAAGTTCTGATAACAGTAGGCGTAAGTGAAGCACTGGATTTGGCCATGAGGACTATTTTAAATCCAGGAGACGAAGTTCTTATACCTGAGCCCTGCTATGTGTCCTATAAAGCCTGTGTTCTCTTAACAGGCGGTATTCCTGTTCCGGTTCCCACCAATATTGAAAACGAGTTCAGGGTTACAGCGGATCAATTAAATAAATTAATTACGCCACGCACTAAAGCCTTAATTCTCGGTTATCCCAACAATCCTACCGGCGCGGTTATGTCCGGCGAACAATTGGCACAAATTGCTCTTTTTGCCCAAAAGCATGACCTGATTGTTGTAGCAGACGAAATATACGCCAAACTGACATATGAAGGAGTGCACACTTGTTTTGCCAGCTTGCCGGGAATGAAGGACAGGACAATTTTACTTGATGGATTTTCTAAAGCTTATGCGATGACCGGCTGGCGTATCGGCTATGCCATGTCAAACCCGGAATTCATTGCCGCCATGACAAAAATTCACCAATACACCATGCTATGCGCTCCTATTACCGCCCAGGTAGCGGCCATTGAAGCATTACGTTACGGTGAGCCCAAAGTACAAGAAATGCTGGCGCAATATAATTATCGCCGCCGCCTGATGCTGGAAGGCTTGCGCAATATTGGATTATCTTGTTTTGAGCCAAAGGGCGCTTTTTATATATTCCCTTCGATAAAAGAAACAGGACTTACCTCCCTTGCTTTCGCCGAAGAATTGCTCAAAGCAGAAAAAGTCGCCTTAGTGCCGGGAGACGCTTTTGGCATCAGCGGCGAAGGTTTTGTCCGTTGTTCTTATGCTACTTCTACCGATACTTTGATCGAGGCGCTGGAACGTATTGGCCGGTTCGTTACAAAGTATATTTAGTAGCAAAAGAATGGTAAACTTTAGTACTGGAAAATTAATAATGTATTTTTCGCCTAAATGGATTAATTTAGCTGCTTATTCCTTTGGTGGAAAATTTATTCTAAATAATAAAATGCGTTGGCATGTCAATATGCCAACGCATTTTTGTGAATAAAAATAAAATAATATTATAATAGCACAAATAAAACTGTTATTATACTAACTGATATACTTTTGATATTGTTTCTACGGAAACGCCATGATTCAATAAAAAGAAGACATCAAATTGAGTTAACTCTTCAGGCCGCATTGTTCTGGCTTTATCCGGGCTTATACCATATTTAATGCACTCGGGAAATGTAGCTTGTCTTTTCACACATGGTTTAAGAGGTTCGATAGAAGTACCTAATACTTCATCTTTAGTTCGCAAACGCAGCCTGCCATTCAACGCTACTTTATAACTCATTTTTTTTCATTCCCCCGTAATTAAACTGCCCGCGAGTTGTTCTGAGAATTTAGCAACATAACTATACTGTTTGCCAGCCGCCGAATCTCCATAATGTCTGCGTATGGGAAATGGCTTTTGAGCAATTTCGTAATTTCATCGTACATTCATGTCCCTCCTTCATCAGTAGAACTCAAAATCCAACAATTGAGTATACATTACGACTTTAATTGTCAAAATTCTTTCTGACTAAAGTCCAATTATTATAGGACTAACGTCCCGAAATAAGAAATTTTTGTCGAATCCCCCTCCCTGCGGGCACCACGTAAATTCCAAAGTATGCAACTTACTTTAAAACACATCTTTAGTACAACTGATTGCTCTTTTCATCGAAATCTGAAGAATTAATAATTATTGCCTGTTTACCTGGCGCTTTGAGAACAATATTTAATGTCTTATTTGTTTCGTCGATATCCTGTTTAGCTAGAAATAGTTTCTTGTATGTTGAATTGCCATTAAGAAACTCAAGCCAGACTCGGAATTTATAGCCTTTTGGTACCTGATACTCTACTAGCTGGCCACCTGATTGAGGATTGAGGGTTATGGTATTCCCCATCCCGGAAATACGAATGCTTTCAAGTTGTTTACCCCAAAAAGGATATTGCCAAAAATATTCCGGATCTTCGATAGTGACATTAACTGAAACTTTAATTAGTTCATCTTTGGATGCATTGGCAGCTTGGACAACCGGTAAAAAAAGCCCTGTCACAAGTAGAAACACGACCATAATCATAAAGAATTTTCGACACATATATGTTGCCCCCTTAACAACCAGCACTTAATATCTCATTATTCTACATTTTTAAGTAAATTCCTTTCAAAGAAAACAAAATATGATATTTTTTTACATTTATTCCGGTAATTCCAACTTATTGATTATTGTATAATATTAGCAGCATCGACTTTGCTGGCATTAAATCTTCTAATAAATCAATACACGATTAACACTAAAAAATAAGAGGCCAAAGAAATTAGTTATACACTAACTTCCTTGGCCTTTAACTTTTTTAATCAGCTGTATATATAAAATATCTTAATTCAGGATTTTTTCATTCCTGAGTCTTATTGTCAATAGGTCTTTAAGCTACTCACCATCTACCTTATGTACTTTTCTTTTGGTGGAAATATCAATCTCCTGGACCCGACTTACCACAATATCAAGCGCCTCTTTTGCTGTATTCGCATAATCAATTTTGACCCATTTTCGTTCGTCGAGATATGTACCATCATAAGCCACCCCGCGAATTTTCGCGGCCCATCCGCCGGAAGCTTCAATTACAACGACAGGCTTACGGTTTAAATAGGCTGCTGATAATTCACCCAGCGTCCCGTTCCCTCCTGCAATCATAATTATTGCATCAGAAGAGTGCACCAGAATCAGACTGCGATAATCATAACTGAGTCCTGTCGTAATGGGGATATCAATATAATCGTTCGCATTATCAATAGTGTCACCCGGAAGAATACCGACAACGATCCCATTGGCTTGTTTCGCTCCACAGGAAACCGCTTCCATTACTCCACTCGTCCCCCCGGTAAGCAAAATTGCTCCCCGCAATGCTATTTCCCGGCCGATTTCTTTCGCAAGCTGGCATGTGGCCGCAGATATCTCACCTGATTGTCCAATTACACCAATTCTTATCAAATCTTTCCCCTGCCTTAGTCGCCTATTTTACATCTAGTTCATTGCATATAGATTAGTATTTCCATAAATTTCTCTCGAAAACCTGCAAAATAAACTGGAAATCAATAAGACAGGGATACGATTCCAAGACACGGGATGGTTCTATCATCTTGCCAACTTATCCCATGAGCATGAGCCAAATGGTACATTATCGAGAATACACCATTGTGCAATATAAATATATACCCAAAATACTCCGCAAATACAATTCAAGAAACGATCTTCTTGTTTATCGGATATGTAAAATCAGTGAAACAATCAGCATAAGTAGTTGCCAGCTCATTTACAACAAGTATGGCCCTAATTTTCTCAATGTCATCACTTTCACTACATGTACATTTATGTATTGATAAAATGATATCCAGCAACTCTTTCCGGATAGATTCTTCCTCTAGTGTAAGATCTCTTATGCAACTGGAAGCAACATAAGTAGGATTAAAAAGATATTCCTTTTTTAAATAAAGATTAATAACACGAAGAAACATAGTCACTAATTTCGTAGCTCTTTCTTTATCTATTGAGCTATCTTTACCAATACAAGAGTTTAAGCAACGAATGCAAACATTATGTAATTTTTTTTCAATATAATCTCCGGTAAGAAAATCACTTTCGTTTATTGATCTCACATTTACCCCCCCCTTTAATTATTAAAATAGCTGGTTACATGATTAATATAAAGGGTTGGCTGCATTTTATTCTTTGCTCGCTTAACCTTTTGTTATATCTTTCGTTCTTATATTTCACCACCTCCCGACGGATAAAAAAATAGAAATACCATAAATTAATGTTCGTAATTTTCTAAACATTTCCTAATTCAATTATACCATTTTTTGTATTTTTTGCAAGAGGTTCGCAGTGAATCACCCTCATCCACAATAAACTATTCAGGTTCAAAAACAGTTTAGTGTGTTTTGGTAGTTAATTATGTCGTATTTGTGAGACGAAAGAACCGTCCCCAAGACTCTATCGAAATTTTAAAATATTTTTAGTTGTTCTGGTTTGTCGTTGTCGCTTATTCTACAAGGGTTAGGATTTTTCATGTCTTTTAATTTGACCCAGCGAAAACAGGAATTACACTGGACTTTCGCATTTTCAGGTGCCCAAATCAATCTTTTTCCGCATTTCGGACAAATGAATTCAACTAAACTCCCCAAATATATCACTTCCTCCTTAAGGATGGTTCTTGACTTGAACTTATAATCCTGACATAAATCTTAAATTGATTTCCGGAGACAATTTTTATTATTTCATTTATTGACAATAAGACAAAAACTTTTCCTTCCTTACTGTAAACTGATCAGACACATTTGTCGAATTTGTTGAGTATAATGTCATAGGTATAGAATTCGACATTAATCTTAAGTATTTTGTGTCTTCAATCATTGTAAGCGGAGGAAATTATAATGAAATTCAAAAGACAAACGATAATTGCAACAGTCACTTTGGTTATTATTATACTTTTTACGGCTCCAATGGCATACGCTTCAGGAATAGAAGGACAGTTAGTTTTTACAGCAGAAAAGGTATACTATCAAGGAAGCACCCTGGTTGTTTACGGTTATTGGCTAAACCAAACCAATAAGTACATTCCGCATACCAATTGGGTAAACATGACTGTATCCACATGGAACGGATCATATTGGGAAATAGTTACGAACGCCGTATTTACCTCCCCTGACAACATTCAGCTGGCTCCAGGACAAATGAAATATTGGACATACAGAATATTAAATTCACCAATTGTACCACTTGGTCGTTGTTGGGTTCAAGTCGAAGTTAATTATGAATATCTGAACAACTGGTTATAGCGAAATATATTAATCAACAAATTCATCATCGCAAATTACACCCGCGCTTAAAGCGGGTGTTTTTTAGGTTAAGTGTGGGAAAAAGGAAATTTACCGACAGCTAGACAAATCGTTAATAAAACTTGAATCCTATATGGCAATTCTACAATCCCAATAAAAATCCTTCAACAAGGCTTTGGTGTAACTGAATGGCACCTTATCGGACGTTATTAGTCTTATTTAATATATAGTTATACCTTAAAGCATTAATTTGCTCGGTTTTTGGTTACTATCATTTTTATGTAATTTCACATAATGACAACTTGGAGTTGTGCCACATTTCCGGCACGCTATGTCATAAGCAGAATTTATAGTGCGACATTCGGTACACGAGTAATGTTCAATCATTTCAGCATACCATCTTTCATGCCCAACTTCCTTGATGCGTTCTTGGGATTTCCATAGCTCAATGCGATGTGGCATCTGAACTTGAAATGCCTTCAATTCCACACAGGGATATTCTGGGCATTGACCACAGAATCTGATTCCTTTTTCAGCAGCACATTTTATCATTTTACATTTTTCTCTGCAGAAGAAGCATGAAGATAAATATGAAATAATCCCGAACTTTGCAGGAAATAATTTATCTCAATAAGAAGTATTATCCAGAATTGTATTTGTTTTAGCTCGTACTGGAGGAATTAAAGAATGCGAAAGAAAATTTACAATTACGCTCTATCCAAAGGTGCTAATTTGGTTAGTTTTACAGAAGCACAGAGTATGGATGATGCGCCTGATGGCTTTCGTCCCACCGACATAATGCCGGCTGCCAAAGGAATTATTGTATTGGCTAAAATAATACCTAAGGGAATCATGACATCAGGTAACGCGGCAATATATACTCTTCATTTTGAACATTTAATGGTACAGCTTGACACATTGGCTTATGATGTTGCTTTATTCATTGAACAGAACGGCGGTCTGGCTATGCCTATTCCTGCCGATGATCCTTACTTCCACTGGGAAAAGGAACGCCAACACGGTATGGGGTTATTATCCCATCGCCATGCCGCGGTAAGAGCAGGACTTGGCTCACTTGGAAAAAATTCTTTGCTAATTACTCCTCAATATGGCAATAGAGTTCAATTAGTAACCGTCCTCACTGACATTCCTTTTGATTCACCACAAGAAATTATTGGTCTCTGCCCAACTCATTGCCACCGTTGTATTGATATTTGTCCGTCAAAAGCACAGACCGGAAGCTACTCTATTGAGCAAAAGCCTTGCCGTTCTTACATGTTTACTAAATCAGACAGAGGTCATTTACTATACCACTGCTGGCAATGTAGAGCTGTTTGTCCTGCAGGACAAAGCTAGATTACAATAAGTCCGATAATGAGGCGTAATTTAAATAATATAACCTCTTACCAAGACCTGTTCACTAAAGCTATTGCTGATAATAAAAAAGTTTTTGCGGAGACCAGTTCTGCTAGTGATCAAAAAGCAATACAGCATATGATTGAAGTTGATCAATCTATATTGAACACTTTTGCTAAATATAATGCTAAATAAATTGGGCAGCGTCCGATATATTTCCATACTGCAAATATAAAAACCCGGGATTTCCGCGTGTTGGCGGTATTCTGGGTTTTTTCATGGGATAAGATAATGGGACGGTTCTGCCGTCTTGCTCGAAGCGAGTAATTTGCAAAGTATTTAATCGTTATTATCGGGGGACAATAATTATCATACGGGGTTCGAAATTGTTAGCCAAGATTTGGTAATGGATATCATAATAATCCTGTGAGAGAAACTAGGGGGCTGGACGTATGAGCGATACACACGGTAATGGGAAGACAAGATTAACTTCGATTGAAATAGGCCATTTATGGAATGCGTATATGTGGGAATCTTTGGTCCATCATGCTCTTGTCTACTTTACGGCTCATGTACATGACAAAGACCTGTCAGAGCTGTATACCCAATGGCTTGATGCGACAAAGCGAAGCCTGGAAATTCTTAAAAACCTATTTCAGCAGGAAAAAATTCCCATCCCCCGGGGGATTACGTCTGATGACATATACCCTAACGCCCCACGGCTATTTTCCGACAAGTTCTCTATGGTTTACGCCGTTAACATGGCCCGCTTGGGGATGCAAGCCTTTGCAACAGCCTATGCCCAAAGTTCCAGGAAGGATATAAGGGAGACGTTCGAGCACTATATCTACCGGCTAACACTAACAAACAAGCAGGCTGTGGACATGGCTATGGTAAAAGGAGTGTATGAGTATCCGCCGCCAATTTCGACTCCTAATAGAATCGATTTTGTACATCGCAAGAGCTTTTTTTCCGGACTGTTTGGAAACAAAAGACCTCTTACGGCGCTTGAGATAACTCATCTATTCATTAACGCCGAGATGAACGCAGTTGGAAAAGCGTTTATTACCGGCTTAGCCCAAGTGACGAAAACAGAGGAGATACGTAAGTATTTCCTTCATGGAAAAGCAATTGCCGAAAAATTGTTTAGTTTATTCAGTGAAGTATTATTACGAAATGGTATTTCAGTGCCTTCAACGTATGATCATGAAATAATAGGGACTACCGAATCGCCATTCTCTGACAGGTTTATGCTTTATCATATAAATGCGCTAAATAATTTCGGATTTGGAACCTACGGAATGGCCTTAAGTACAAGCCCAAGGCTAGACCTGGTTTTGCTATATGTAAGGACGATGCTCCAGGTTGGGTTATATGCTAAGTCTGGAGCTAACTTAATGGTCAAAAACGGTTGGTTCGAACAACCTCCCTCTCCGCAATATTCTGAAGACAGGAGAGAAAAAAGCGAATGGAATGCAGTGTCTCCGTCGCCCGCTATGAAGCCTTTAGATAATCAGCAAGATGACCAGAAAGAAATCGAGTAGGCGACTGTGACTGTCCGCCGTCATCATAACTTACGAAATAGGGTCCTTTCATGAATTACCAATAGTATGTCCGAGCCGTTTTTAAAAAAATTTCGTAAGTTTTCCGAGTGTACCAAATCCGCATTTTGCCGGTGAAACCACTAATATATAATTTTTAGTGGATAGTTAATAATACATTTAACGCATTCGGTCCCTGGGGGTAACTTATGACCATTAACTTTATTCCATTTGTTTACACTTCTGTCTTTGCCGTGATCGTTGCGGTGCTTGTACCTAGACAGGAAATACGCCGATTATCAATTTACGGGATAATTTTTGGCGGAATTTTTGATGCTATCGTTGTTGGTACGGCAAACTTATTGGGGGAATTTAAATATATAAACTATGAGCCATTTGGATTGTTTGGGTTGCATTTTTTGGCTCCTGTTTCCTGGACATTGTTTTTTATCATTTATTTTTATCATTTACCTACGAAAAAAGTTTATATTTACATATATACGACCATGGGGATTTTTTATAGCATGTTGTTTTGTCAAATGCTTACGAAACTAGAGGTATTATCTCTGGCGCATGGATTCATTGACTCGATTATTCCGTTTATACCATGGTACATCATAGCTACCTGGGGTTATTTAAAATTAACAAAAATTGACGATAACTTTAAGAGCGTAAATCCAATGGAACATGAGCAACGTATGTATTTTAAATCTGTCGATACTCCTGTGGCGAAACCGCTTCCTGACCTGAATAATGACAGCAGCGATAAAAAACCAAAAGATTGACGCACATCATAAATGTATTGTCATAGTAAAGATTATGCCCATACTAACTTAGCAAACACCACTCGAGGATGGAGTGGTGTTTGCTAAGTTTTTTACATAATGGACAATTATAATCCTTTTCGTGAGGTGACCCCTACTTACTTGCAAAAATTATAATGCTAGGACGTTGTACATTAGTATATTTTCGTTAAAATGTTAGCGGGACCGTTCGATATAAGGCTTTATTCATATCATGCATAATCACGAATAAATCCACTAAGCTGCAAATAGCAATTATTTACTTTCTGCATCATTGTCTTGATCTTCCGGTAACGGTTTTGTTGCTGCCGGCTGTAAGTTAGCAGCCTGACTAGTAGATTTAGTTTCAGTACGTACGAAAACACCTTCTTGCCACATTTGATAAGCATATATTAAAGCTCCCATTATAACCGCATATACCACATTTAAAAAAGGACTAAGACTTACTTCATGAAAAAGCCCTCTACTACCAAGAAAATAGACATGAAATAAATATATAAACCCAAAATTTAGTATTGTATCAATTGCTATATATTTCCCAAATTGACCATAGAGAAAATAAAACAGCCACATAGTAGTAACGGCATTTAGTCCGAAAATGTATGACGGTGTTTTTAGTGGATAAGCAGTTTCTCCGAAAACGAACCACCCTAAGGTTTGCCCCATCTCTACAAATAATATACTAGAAATTATAGAGAATTGAGCTATGGGCATAAACCGCTTTCTAGCGTCTTTGGGCATAAAAAATAACGTAAACCAAGGTAGCACCATCATACTCCATGTTAGTAACTGATTGCCCATGGTGTAGCCTCCTGCATTTCAAGAATAAATTTATTCTTTGCGGATATTAAGTATTTTATTCAAACCTTAACGTCTTCCCCGCAGCGGTCTAAGGGTTTGACATATATCAGTATTCTCGGACTCAAAAAATTCCATAAGAAAAAAGCCAGCTTCCTGCGTGAGAAGTTGGCTTTTTGGGGTGTCGAGGGGGCGGGGTTGTTGACAATGATCGGAATGATACAATGACCTTGTGGGTGAAAGCGTGCCAAGAACAGCAAGAAAAAAGAGTAGCAGCGTACCATATCGTCATGCGAGGAATAAACCGTCAACCATTTCTGAAGACGAAGAAGATTGCAAGATGACGGAACGGTTCTGCCGTCTTACTCGAAATGAGTAATTCATTTCATCCAAATATATAAACCGCAATCATTCCAGCCCTTTCTGCTACTAGAATGGATTGGAAAGAAGATAGTTCCACCTTCTGCATGTTCACCAATTCCAAAAGAAGCCTTTTATTTTGCTAGATGGGCTTGGTTCTTGTTTCACGGAATAGTATTACTAACTACGTTTGGTGCTGGAATTCTTGTTGGAATTGAACTAATGAAATAACAGTACAGCATTCAAAGATCACGAGAATGCTGGATTTTTTAATTTTACTGAATGGACTATTATTGGACGGTGAAGTTAGTATATCGGGTAACGGTATTACACGTCATTGGTCATCTGACGCTCGTTAATATATTCGGTAAGCCTAGCTCTGGCAACTTCACGATTTTTAGCTTTGTGGCTGTACATTCTAGCGTCAGCCCTGCGAAGCACATCGTCAAGTTCCTTGTCGCCATCACTGAAGGTGGCATAGCCGCAGGAAAGAAAGACAGGTAGTTCCTTCTTGTTTTTTCTGTTCGCCACCAATGATTGTTCTAGGCGCTGAACAAGTTTTGCGGCGGTTTCCTCATCAGATAGTTTTAAGATCACGACAAATTCATCGCCGCCAATCCGAGCAATCCAGTCTTGTTTGCGAAAATTCTCTTCCATAATCTGGGATGTTTTTTTTAGCAGCACATCACCCATGGCGTGTCCCAGATTGTCATTAATAAGTTTCATGCCATCAATATCAATGGCTATAAGGCTTATTGGCGTAGCCTGGTCGCTATTCCATTGCCGGAAGTACTCATCCATGAAGGCACGGTTATATAGACCAGTTAATTTGTCATGGAAGCTTATGAATTCCAGTTCATCTTTTTTTTGTTGAAGTTGATAAAATAACAGTTTATAGGGTTCGCGTAAGCTAGTTTCAACGATGGCTTTATAGAAATAAGAATAAGTAATCACTTTAAATAGATGTCCTACCATATTCGACAGGCCATACATATCAGAATACAAAGTAAAGGACAGTTCTGTTCCAATACTTGTTAGATACGCCTGGACTAACAACTTAAAAACTTTTTGATGGAAATGCGACTGATTTTTGAAAAGCAAGATTATCGAAATAATGAGGACAACACAGATGACGTACTCACTGTAAATCTTAAAAGATGTAAGACCTTGGCCCACAATGAAGCAAACCGGAAAAATATACCAACAAAATATGCCTAAAAACATCAAAATTGAGACTCCCCCATAAATCAATAGGGGACCTTTGGGGTTTAATTTCCTTTTTAAAAAGAAAATAGAAAACAATAAAGTAGCGCTGTCAATAAATCTAGCTACCAACCACGTTGCAGGTGCTAGGCTCAAAGATGAACCAGGAAAAACCCCCATTCCCTGATAAACAAAAGTATGTAATAGATCAAAAACACCCGAAAAACCAAACGACATACCTAGTAACATAAAAAATCCGTTCTGAACTACTAAACGGGCGTTAAAGACAATTAGTGCTATACCAAAACTGATCAGTATAGTATACATTTCAGCCAGTGTATGGAAAAGCAAATAATTTGCCTGACTTATAAAGAAGCCTATAATAAAGAATGCCGCCATAAAAAGCATGATTTTGGCAGCCTGATATAAATTTGCGACTAATCCTTTGAGTGAGGATGTTTTTTCCATATCCTAAGCTCCTTTCCCTGGCTCATATATAACATAGAACAATTATGCCTGGTTAGGATTATTATTTAGAATTTGTAAGGCATATTATCATGTCATGAACTTTTGCACTTTTGGGCTCGGTAACTACGCAAACTGTTTGTATAACATTTGTGTTCGACATAGTCTTTATAATTCCTCCATTTTTTTACAAGAGTTGAAATTGTAAAATACAACGCCTTTTTAGGATGGGACAATTATCAATCCTGAGCCTTGTTTACGGAAAGTAGTATTGTTGGACGTGAACTTTATCCAATAAGAGTTTAATAAATTAATCAGATTATATTGAATTTTCCGATATATTCGTTTATAATAAAAGTATAAAGAAGGACAAGAAAGCTAACTAGATTGTAGAGTGGGGGTGATTCCAATGGGCCAGTTAGATGAAAGTCAATTGTTGGGTAGGAAGATAGTATTATTGGAATATAATCACCTTCTTATCGGGATGGGGTAATTACCGATTCTTATATAACGAAAGGATGAAGTGGTTATTCGATATCCTAATATCTGTTCCTACCCTAATTTAGAAAGATCATTACAACATATCAGTGCATGCAAGTCGTATGATTAGTACAAACAGGGAATGCTTTCACACCCAATCTATTTCAAATCTTAAAAAACCGCCGATCATTCGGCGGTTTTTCACATAACAGTGGTTATCGGATGTAAACTAAAATAACGGCCTTCCAACGTTAAAAACATTAAGAGACTTTTCATTTTTTATTGAAAGGTATTTATCAATTTTAGGAGAAGTGGATTTTAATTACAATTTAGTAAAGATTTATTTGATACCCACTTTTTCGGTTAAAGAAAGCATACGATAGTAAAGGAGCTGATTAGTGTGTTGAGATAGTAAAATCAGGGTGCGAAACTCGCCCTTTGGGAATCAGCTCTATAGGTAAAAGTGGTCCCAAACCTCATCGCAGATGTAGACTGATTTAATTACTGGGCGTTACCTAAGTTTAAGAATTTAATTATTTGTCAATTCATCGGGATATACAAATCAATCATTCCAGCCCTTGCAAATTATTCCGGTAATGAATCGCTTCAGCAATATACTGCCCGTTTATTTTTTCACTCCCCGCCAAATCGGCGATAGTGCGGGCCACTTTTATAATACGGTCATACCCTCTGCCGCTTAAATTCATTTTGCTAAAGGCCTGCTTCAATAATGCCTGGGCATCATCAGTCATTGGACAAGTGGTTTTTAAGTGTTTATGACCCATTTGCGCATTACAGAATAAGCCGTATTTTTTCAGACGTTCACATTGCAGCGCCCTGGCGATTTCCACCCGCTGTCTGATTGTCTCTGAGGATTCACTAGGTGTGGTATTAGTAAATTCACTATATTCCAGACGCGGCACATGGATATGAATGTCAAAACGGTCAAGCAACGGTCCGGATATTTTTTTAACATAACGGTGGATATCACCTGATGAACAGGAGCAAGAATGGTTGGCATCGCCATAAAACCCGCACGGACACGGATTCATCGATGCGATAAGTATCGATTTTGCAGGAAAGGACAAAGAAGCGTTAACCCGGGAAATAGTAACCTGCCCGTCCTCCAAAGGCTGGCGCAGCACTTCCAGTACAGTTTTCGGAAATTCAGGAAGTTCATCCAAGAATAGTACGCCATGATGACTTAGTGTCACTTCGCCGGGACGGGGAATACTGCCGCCGCCGATCATGCCGGCACTGGAAACGGTATGGTGAGGGTTTCTGAAGGGTCTGGCGGCTATTAAGCCGGAGCCGGTTTTCAGCAACCCTGCCACACTGTATATTTTTGTTACTTCTAATGCTTCCTTGGTAGACATTGCCGGCAAAATTGAGGGAATCCGCTTGGCCAGCATGGTTTTACCCGAACCGGGCGGGCCAACCATCAATACGTTATGGCCACCGGTAGCTGCTATCTCTAAAGCCCGTTTTGCGACAATCTGTCCTTGTATTTCAGCAAAGTCATCATATTTATCGTAGGACAGCTCAGCATTATCATTTTTAACTTCAGGCGACAATTTCTGCCTGCAGTTTAGGTGCAGCACTAATTGTTCTAATGAACCAGGGGCGTATACATCCAGGTTGTCTACTAACAATGCTTCCTGGGCATTTTCCGGAGCTAAAAACAGTTCTTTTATGCCTTGTTCCTGGCAATTAACGGCCATTGGCAGCATGCCGGATATGCCCCGCAGTTTCCCTTCCAGTGATAATTCACTAATAAATAAGCAGTTTCGGCAGTTTTCCGGCACAATGTATCCGCTGGCTGATAAAATTCCAATCGCAATAGGTAAGTCCAAGCCGGAACTATCCTTCTTAAGATCAGCCGGGGCCAAGTTGACGGTAATCCGCTGGGCGGGAAATTTAAAACCGGCGTTTTTTATCGCGGCACGTACTCGTTCACGGGATTCGCGTACAGCTGTATCCGGCAGGCCTACAATATCGAGACCTGGCAGACCATTGGCTATATCTACTTCTACCGTAATTAATACACCATTCAGACCTACTGTGGTCGAACCAAATGTTTGCGCAAACACTGTTTACCTCCAGATACCAATGACTTAGCAACTCCCCTGCCATCGTTGAAACAGATTATGCTCTACATCAAGCAAATCGCATATTTTACCCACCATCATATCAATCAAAGCCTGCAAATCTTGGGGCCGATGATAGAACCCCGGACTGGCAGGTACAATCTTTACACCAAGCTGAGCTAGCTTGAGCATATTAGCTAGATGGATGGCATTCAGCGGTGTCTCGCGGGGAACAAGTATCAACTGCCGGCCTTCCTTCAATGTAACATCGGCAGCACGGCTAATCAGATTGTCCGCAATGCCGTTTGCGATCACCCCCAACGTCCGCATAGAGCACGGAGCAACGACCATGGCATCTGTCTTAAAGGAACCACTGGCAATACACGCAGCAATGTTATGTACATCATGCAAGAAGTCAACTCTTGCCATAATCTCTTTTCGCTCAACATTGCACTCATATTGCAGAACTTGCCAGCCGTAATCTGACACCACGGCATGAATTTCACACCCGGCCTGTTTTAACACTTCAATTAACCTGAAACCATATATGGCGCCGCTGGCACCGGAAACCCCTACAATTATCCGCAAAGTTTACACCACCTAGTTGCCAAATGCATTAATAATGTGATTATATTCTAATTTTCCCCGGGACGATAAAAGTATTTCCAGAACATCGAAACGGCAAGCGGCATTATTATTACCTGTTTGCTTAAGATAACACAGCGCCGTATTAATTATTTTATGCTGCTTATGATAGGTGACAGCCTCAGCGGGAAAACCACATATTTTACTGCGTCTGGTTTTTACTTCAACAAATACGATAACATCCTTAATTTTTGCTATTATATCAATTTCGCCGGTTTTGCTACGGTATTTACGCGCTAAAATAAGGTATCCGGATTTACGCAAATAATCTGTTGCAGCCTGTTCCCCTATTTCGCCAACTTCAATATGATTCACAAAAAATACACTCCCTAATAAGCGGCCTTAGGGATACGACTAACCACAGAGGTCACAGAGGACTCAGAGGGATTTTATTATTACTTGTATTCTCTGCTACGTTCTTAACTTAATGTATTTCATTTACAGTCAGTGTCGGTTAATACTTTCCTTGCGCGATGAATATCGCGTCGTTCCACTCCGTGTCCTCTGTGGTTCAAAAAACCCACTAGCCACCCAGCTGCTTATAAATTGTGATATAGTAAGGCTTTACTATTTTATTCCGTAAAAAAAGACAACATCCTGCTATTTGGCCTGTTGTCTTTCATAAATATTCATCTTTCTTCCACATCGGCGATATAGATTTGCGGGTTCTTCAGTAGATCTATTTCCTGTAATTTAGTAATCTGCTGGCGATTCTCATCCATAATAATTCTAACTACCGGTTTTGATTTGTCTTCCCGCGAGATGTCTACCACAACACCAATCTGATTATTACTGAGGCGGACAGCTGTCCCAATGGGAAATATTGCTATATTCTCCATAAAGCATTTAACTAACTCACTGTCAAAAGAGGCTCCGCCCGCTTTAGCAATAATGGCCAGCGCTTCATAAACCGGCATAGCCCTTCGATAACTGGCATCAGTAGTAAGAGCGTCATACAGATCAGCAATCGCCACAATATAGGCAAATTGGTGAATTTCATCTTGCTTTAATCCGCGCGGATAACCGGTGCCGTCATAACGCTCATGGTGCTGAAAAGCGCAGTGTGCTGAAAGCGTGCTAATTTCCGGATTCTTGCGCAATATTTCAAAACCAAGGGATGGATGTTTCTTTATTTCCTCTCTTTCGATAGAAGTTAAGCGGCCCGGTTTATTTAATATCTTCTCTGGTAACTGAATTTTACCCACATCATGCAGTAGCGCGCCAACACCCAAATCGCGCAAGCGCAATTCATCCAAACCAAGACTGATCCCTGTCATAATTGATAGAACACATACATTTACAACATGACTAAATAAATAATCATTGCGAGTACGCATATCAATAAAATTTAGCATTATACTGCGATTTTGACACAATTCGTCAACGAGCATATTTGAAGCTTTCTTTGCCTGCCCGGCATCTACGCCTTTACCTACTTTTACTTGTTCTATTAACGATTTAGCGGCAGCCACCGCCTCTAATCTCGTTTTTTCACCGATAACATCAGGAATATCAATGTCCTTAGTTAAAGCATCTTCCACATAAATATATGTTACTTGCAGTTCTTTAAGACGATTGACAAAGCGCTTAGAAAGCTCGATACCAGCATTTAATAGCACTATTCCTTCAGCTGTATACAACGGTTTGGCCAATTTCATGCCAGGAGTAATATTTTCTAATAATATCCGGCGCATGTAGACCTCCTATTTATTCTGTTGCTTACCCAATGCCTGATCGATACGGTAAATATAAGCCAAAATTTCGGCAACAACTTTATATAATTCAGGAGGAATTTCCCGATCTAATTCTACGGCCATCAACATGCTGCTTAATGCTTTGTTCTGATATATGGGAATAGCATTTTTTTTAGCAGCAGCAAGTATTTGTTCCGCAATAAAGCCTGCTCCTTTTGCAACAACTTTGGGGGCATCATTACGTTCATCGTTATAGCTAAGGGCTATTGCTTGTTTGGGCCGATCTGACTTATTTCTTGTCATCTCAACCACCTGACGTATTGACAACGCTGATATCAACAAGTTTTAAAGAAGAATTTGCTACAGATTTTTGAATAGCAGGAATATAACCTACAAATTCTTCAGCTGCCTCGGCATTAGGAAATGCTACCCGCACATTAAGCTGATTTTCTTTGTACAGCCGAAAAACAGTATCCACGACTCCCATATTTTCAGTGGCCATGCAGATACGCAGCCAAGTTTCAGACTGGGTCCGCACAGTTGCATTACTTTCACTATCATACTGGTGATAAATATGAATATGGGCCGGACATAACTGCATGCCTTCACCAAAATATAAAGGGGTAGTAAAGGAAACCGTACTTTGCTTGTTTGTTATTTCCCCGGCAAATGCACTGGATTTTTGCATAGATGCCGCCAAATCGCGCAAAGCACTTACACTATTGCGCAGTTTATCAGCAGGCGTATCCGTCCATTGAGCGGCATCCTGCAATTTCAGTAATGCCCACAAGTCTGTGAGTTCCGGCAAGTTATTTTTGTTTGCGGCCTGCTGTACCTGGGGTGGCGCACTCTGACGGAAAGAATTTACCAGTTCTCGCAACAATAACTGTTCCTTGTGCAATGAATCCCCGCCATCGGCCAAAGGAGACTGCTGCCATAGTTGGCGTACAACAGCCTGGTATTTATTGTTTGCGGGTAAAATATCGTCCAGCATTTGCTTTAATATTTGCTGAAAATCATTTTCATTAAATTGCAACTGCTCCTCGCCATTAGCCATTTGTTGTAGCACTAATTGAGTATTATCGGAATTGTTGCCAACTCCTGCTGATTTAACAATATCAAATAATTGCTGAAGAAATGACATAATATCATTATTTCTTAATTGCAATAGTTGCCTACCATTGGTCACGAGCACCGGTTGCTTTCCATCAGCATCAGCTAATTGTTGCTCCATAATAGATTGCTGTACAGGCTTAGCATTGCCTTGTTTAATCTGTTTCAGTTTATCTGGCGCTTGTTGACCTGTAGACAACACAACAGCATTTTCTCTTAACTGCTCCGGTTGATCTTCGACAGTATTAGGGGCAAACTGCGCAACATGCGAATTCTCGGTTAATTGCCCATTCTCCGGCGATTGGCTTTCAGATAACATTATATTATTTGGCAACAACTGCAGTATTTCTTGATTAATATCAGCAGTTTGCTGCCCTGTTTGCTGAGTACTTCCGGACAGGAATGCGGATTTATCTGCCAATGAATTCTCCGTCATTTGCTTAACCAGCAGCAGAACATTATCTTTCAGCTGCTGATATTGTTGTTCGTCAGTACCGGACAATCCTTGTTTAAATAATTGATTAATCGCAGAATTCAGTTTTGTCTCAACCGTTGCTCTGTTTATTAGCTGTTTAGCCAGTGACATAATATCACTTTCTTTCACCTGCGGCGGTTGATTATCATCTGCATTATGTTCCAAATTATATTCAAGCAAAGTTGTAGACAAGGATGGTAATAATTCTTTAGGTGTCTGATTAGTAAGTTCTAAAGAATCATTAAGCATATTGGCAAGAGTTTGTAGCTGATCTATTGCGTTTTTTTGATTTTGGGCAAATGCAACCATTCCCTGGGAAAGCAAATCAGCAGTAGGCTCATTCTGTTGCAAAATATCCAGCACAAATTCTTTAATATCTTGCGGCAAAGACTGCACCAAAGTAGTGCGTTGTTCCAAAGCTTTTACAAATTCCTCCAATAACGGCTTTAATAAATTATCAACTGATACCTGTGTCCCATTCTTTACCAGAATTTCATTTTGACCGTCAGTTGATGGCATAGATTGTCCTGGTTGAATTTGCTCACTTTGATTGTTAGCAATGGTTTGGCTTTGAGTTTGTGGCACACCTGAACTAATATTGGTGACATTCATTGCTCTTTGCCTCCCAAGATTTAATAGGTTCAAAACTACGCCGGTGAATAATGCATGGCCCATATTTATTCAGGGCGTCTAAATGTTCACGCGTGCCATACCCTTTATGCCGCGTGAATCCATACATGGGGAATCTCATATCCAATTCATCCATTATTTGATCCCTTTCCACTTTGGCAATAATTGATGCCGCGGCAATAGATGCACTTATCGCATCACCGCCTATTAACGAAAGGGAAGGTACCGATAAATTATGTAGGGGCACTGCATCTATCAATACCGCCTGCGGCAGCGGATAAAGCCCGGCAATTGCTTCATACATGCCAGTTACTGTTGCTTGATAGATATTCATCTGATCGATTCGCGTCACATCTATTACTGAATGGCTAATGGCAATAGCAACATTTTTAATAGCATTATATAATTCCATCCTTTGGTGAGCCGATAACTTTTTGGAATCATTCAATAATGGTATATGACAGCCTAATGGCAAAATAACGGCTGCAATAACAACAGGACCGGCCAAAGGTCCGCGTCCAGCCTCATCTACCCCGGCAATTAGCTCATATCCTTGCCCAGTCAATGAATGCTCATGGATATACAAACTTTGAACCCTGTCTTTTTCTCGTTCATTGGCTAATTGTTTTTGCTGCCATTTATGTAATAACTTTATTATCGATAAACGCGAATCATTTCTTAACATATTAATAATATGTGCGGGGACATCGTTTTGTGTCAATAGGTTGGCAACTTGCTCCACTGTCATACGGGCAATGTCCAAAGAACCCCCTCCAATGCCTTAAAAAAACAAGGTATAACTAATATTATATTCTTGCTTTTTCACCAAATCCCTGTTAAAAATTATAAAAAATAAAAGACTGGTAAGATGCCAGTCTTTTTAGTATAGTTTCTAAAGAAAAGATCTTATTGCAAGTCCTTGTTTTCCGGGTAATCCAAGGTAAATGGTCCTAATTTTCCGGACCGCAATTCATTTAGGACTATTCTTCTTGCCTTCTCAACATCTACTATTCCACCGCTCTTAAGACAGCCACGTTTGGAACCAATTAATTCCAAAAGTTCATTGTTAATTTCAGGTAAAGGCAGCGACAAATTATACCTACTCGCTATTCGCTCACTATATTTTTCGCGTAATAAGGTTACCAGTCTTGATATAACCCTCTCCAAATCATAGACGTCATCACTGATCGCGCCGGTAACTGCCAGCTTAAAGGCCACATCAGGATCACCAAGTTTTGGCCACAGTACCCCCGGTGTATCCAATAATTCAAGATTATTGCTGACCTTTATCCACTGCTTTCCCCTGGTAACTCCAGGCTTATCGGCAGTACGAACTGTAGCAGTTCCTAACAGCCGATTGATCAACGACGATTTGCCTACGTTAGGAATACCTAGTATCATTGCTCTGACAGCCCGGGGTTTAATGCCTTTCGCCACCATTTTATCTATCTTAAGTTTGGCCAATTGTTCTACCCGGTTAACCAGCATTTTAGTTCCTTTGCCACTCACAGCATCCAGAGTGACTACCTGCAAACCCTGCCTGCGAAAAATAGTAATCCATTGTTCAGTCCACTCCGGTTCTGCCAAATCAGCTTTGTTTAAAGCAACAACCCTGGGCTTATTTTCAACTACTTCGTGAATAACCGGATTAGCACTGCTTAGCGGAATGCGGGCATCCAGTAATTCAATGACCACATCTACCAGTTTAAGATGTTCTTTAATCATCCGGTGTGCTTTCGCCATATGTCCGGGAAACCAATTTATCTGAATATCGTCCGTACTATTATCCATGTTATCTCACTCTCTATATGCTTGTGTTAAAACATTTCAATTCAAGAAATCCGACCTGCATGTCATGAATCTAGGGTAGAGTTTTCATTTGGTCAAGCGGCCAAAAGACCATTACAGCTTTACCTTTTATTAACTCAAGTGGTACAAATCCCACATCACGGAAACGGCTATCCTCTGAATTGTTTCTGTTATCACCCATGACAAAAATATGTCCTTCAGGTACGGTAGACAAAGGGTAGGAGCCACGGGTTTTTTCAAGAATGTACTGTTCATTCAACAATTGTTCGTTAACAAAAACCCGGCCATCTTTTATTTCAATGGTATCTCCCGGAATTGCAATAACCCGTTTAATAAAATCCCTGCTAGGATCTCGCGGATAACGAAATACTAAAATATCACCGCGTTCCGGAGTCTTAAAGCGATAAATGAATTTGTTGACTATCAGCCGCTCACTATTTACCAATGTCGGGCGCATAGACGGTCCTTCAACCATATAAAGTTCAACGATAAAGTACCTGATAAAAAAAGCTAGTACTACCGCAATTAGAATAGACACTATCCAATCTTTAATTTCTTCTCCTAAGTTAGTATTACTCAATATTGCACCTCCTACTTATTAAGAAACGCTTTCCTAATAGTCTACCATCTGGCAGCCTCAGTATTATATACTTTCCGACATTGTAAAAAAGACTTGGCTTCTGCCAAGTCTTGGGGACGCAGGCGAAAGCCTTAGTCGTTCTTGTTTCGATTTTTACAACCGGTACTTTTTGGTCTTTGTAGGAAAAGGGACTGAAACCAGTCCCACGAAAAGTTTTATTACCGTCTTTCCCTAATACGAGCTGCTTTGCCTGTAAGATTACGCAGGTAGTACAACTTGGCCCTGCGTACAATACCTCTGCGTATAACTTCGATTTTTTCAACCCGCGGTGAGTGTACCGGAAAAGTACGTTCAACACCAACATTATAAGAAACACGTCTGACGGTAAAGGTCTCGCGCACCCCGCCACTTTTGCGGTTAATAACCACACCTTCAAATACCTGAATACGCTCCCGGTTACCCTCGACAACCTTTACGTGTACGCGTACAGTATCACCAGGCCTAAATGAAGGAATATCCTTGCGAAGTTGCTCTTGTTCTAAAGCTTGAATAATATTCATTATATTTTCCTCCCTATACTAGACGTTCATAACCTGGTGCACTGTCACAAGGCAGAGGACCGTCCGTTTTGCACGAAAAAAATTATATCATAAACTTACCAAAAACTCAAGAAATATTTGGTCCCATCCACCATCTTTCACCAAGCAGGCGGTCCAAAATAATAGCGACAGCCGCTCGAACCGGCAAATGATTATAATCAGCAGGACCATAAATCGGTTCTAAAATATAGTCAAAATCCGCCATTACCGTTTTTTCAATGCCCCAGCCTGTCCCGAACAATAACAGGCAAGGCTTTTCTTCCCTTTCAATCATACCCCGTAAATACTCATAAGATACTGTATTAGGAAATTTTCGGGCATCTGTAGTAACAATTACTGGCGCTATACCCTCTTGTTGACTGATAAATTCGGTAGCCTGCCTAATACTGGATACAATATTAACAATACCAAGAGCTTCCGCACGGTCAGGATTGTACTGGCGGCCATAACCATTTTGCCAGTAATCCAGCATCTCTCTCACTAATGCCGCCTGACTTTCCAGCGGATGGATAATAAA
The DNA here is from genome assembly GCA_023434855.1 of Bacillota bacterium. Next base: position 57,734 of record JAEYSJ010000399.1, read on the forward strand.
ATAACGTTTTATATTGTATGTACGGGAAGTCCGGGCAATATCATGAACATCAAAATTGGTAATAGCAGTGGTAATGACATCATTATTTTTATTATAGATCGGATAATGCACCAATCCAAGATAAACGGCTGCCATATTAGCCTCCGGAACGCTCAGAAATAATTTCTGCCAATAATTTGGCATCCTCTGCAGATAACGCAGTGTCTTTCAGTAAATCCGGACGGCGCTCAAGCGTAAGTTTCAAAGATTGTTTACGCCGCCATCTGGCAATTTTGGCATGATCGCCTGATAGTAATATCTCCGGTACTTCCAAGCCCTCGTATTCGCGGGGTCTGGTATACTGGGGGTATTCCAGAAGACCGTTGTAAAAAGAATCATGTTCTGCCGCATCACTGGCGCCCAAAACTCCTGCTATCATCCGCGCCACGGCGTCAACTACCACCATTGCCGGCAGTTCACCACCAGTCAGCACATAATCACCGATAGATATAAGTTCATCCGCCAGGTGTTGCCGCACACGCTCATCAACACCCTCGTAATGACCGCATAATAAAATTAGCTGTTCGTAGCCGGCTAGTTGCTTCGTTTTTTGCTGATCAAGACGACTGCCGCTGGGACACATTAAAATAATCCGCCTGGCTTCAATCCGGGTAGAATCAATAATGCTGTCCACCGCACGAAATAAAGGCTCCGGTTTCATTACCATGCCTGACCCGCCGCCAAAAGGATAATCGTCAACAATGCGGTGTTTATCAAAGGCAAAATCGCGGGGATTTGTAATATTGATTGATAATAAGTTGGCCTCTTGCGCACGTTTAATAATGCTATGGCCAAATGGACCTGCAAACATTTCGGGGAATAAAGAAACTATATCGATACGCATGACTACTCTGATTCCCATTCCTCTTGAAGTTTTACAATCATTTGTTCGGCGTCAATATCAATCTTGGTAACCACTTGTTTTAACGCCGGAATAAGCACAGGAGGTTTGCCTTCTTGTTCGGTAACGTATACGTCATTGCTGCCTGTTTGCAATATATCGGTAACTACACCTAAATATTCGCCTGTTTCAGTATAAACTTTTAGACCAACAATCTGAAAATGATAGTAATGACCCTCAGGCAATTTCACCGTATCTTCCTGTCTGACTTTAATTAGTTTGCCCCGCAAATATTCGACAGCATTCACATTATCAAGACCGCGAATTTTAAGCAGCACAAATTGTTTATGATATTTGACGCCTTCAATGGCGAGACTTGTGCCATCATCAAGCAACACTTCTTTAAGTTTGCGAAACCGTTCAGGGAAATCCGTAAGAGGAATAACACGAATGTCACCCCGCACACCGTGCGGGGCAACAATTTTTCCAATAGCGACTAGATTTTCCGGCATGAAAGAATTAACTGCGGAAAGCTATAATTTTGCCGTCTTCCAGCAAAATTTCAGCGCCCATCATTTTATGTAAGTCATCACCTACATTAACTGTTATCATTCTTTCCATTGTACCCTGAACAATTTCTGCGCCAATTTCCAACTGAGCAGTTTCTTTAAGCCTTTCCAGCATGTTGTTTTTAAACTCATGACGCTTTTGTTTTTCCGCATCTACCTGCTGACGAATAGCAACAAGTCCCTGCGGGTCTTGCTTGGCTTGTTCAGTCATCAGGCGTTTGGCGTGAAAATCAATTTGCTGCAGCTCCATATCAGCTTTCTTTATAGCTTCCTGAATTTCTGCTGCCAATTGTTTTTTTAAGTCTTCAGTGACCTTGGCTTTTACGGTCACCGGACATTTTAAAGTTATGCTTTCCATATAGCCCACCTTCTTTTAGTGACTTAGCTTATATTATTTCAACCATAACTTTCTTATTTTCACGAGTAGCGGCAGCTTTAACAACAGTACGTATGGCCTTCGCTATACGCCCTTGTTTACCAATAACTTTTCCCATGTCTTCGGGAGCTACCCGCAGTTCGTAAACAGTAGTATCAGCGTCAGCCGCTTCAGTAACACTGACTTGTTCCGGGTTTTTCACTAATGATTTGGCGATAACTTCCACTAGGTCCTTCATAGTTATCACGCCTCGTTTCCTTATTTGAGTCTGCTTCAAAACGCCCATCTGCTTCGTTGCTCTTGCGGTTGCTTCCTTGCGTACGAACCCAGTACGCGGCGTTGCGCAATCCTCATCGCGCCTCGCATCTGAACATTTTGAATCAGCCTCTTTAATATTAGGGTTGCGTGTTTTTAGAAACACGCTTTATTCTTCTTACTTAGCGCGTTTTGCTTCATCCCACTTTTTCATAATACCGACTTTGCTGAACAAAGTTTTTACAGTATCAGTAGGCTGAGCGCCTTTTTGCATCCAATCAATGGCTTTATCTTCGTCAATTTTGATAACTGCCGGTTCAACGGTAGAATCATAATGTCCGAGAGTTTCAATAAAACGGCCATCACGTGGAGAACGGGAATCAGCCACTACTACGCGATAAAAAGGGCTTTTCTTTGCGCCCATGCGCTTTAAACGGATTTTAACTGCCAAGAGAAGTCACCTCCTTTATAGAATATCCAAATTATAGATAAGAAAAACGTGTCGTTTTCGAACAGTGAAGAATTTAAGTTACTTTTCGGCTAAACTGCAGGTAATTAACTGTTTGCAGTCACCCGAAAAGTTATAAATTCTGACACAGTAAAAAATAATTAACGCATAAAGGGCAATTTCGGCATTTTGAAAGCATTCTTTTTGCCACCCTTTTGCATTTCCTGAAAACGTTTCATCATTTTCCGGGCTTCCGCGAATTGCTTTAATAGTTTGTTAACGTCCTGAACCCGGGTACCGCTGCCCAGTGCAATCCGTTTACGGCGGCTGCCATTAATTATTGACGGATCACGTCGTTCCTTTTTGGTCATGGAACGAATAATAGCTTCAATGTGTTTAATTTCTTTTTCGTCAAACTCTACATCCTGCAGTTTTTTAGTTAAGTTACCCATACCTGGCAACATACTTAAAATCTGTTCAAAAGATCCTAATTTACGCACTTGCTGGAGCTGGTCCATAAAATCATCCAACGTAAAATCTTCCTTGCGCAGTTTCTTTTCCATCTCTTTGGCTTGATCAATATCAAAGGCATTCTGCGCTTTTTCTATCAGGCTAAGGACATCGCCCATTCCCAAAATGCGTGAGGCCATCCGGTCAGGATGAAATGGTTCAAGGGCATCCAGTTTTTCACCCATACCGGCAAATTTTATCGGACAGCCGGTAACGGCCTTTACCGATAAAGCTGCCCCACCACGGGCATCACCATCAAGTTTGGTAAGGATGACGCCATCAACACCCAGTTCATTATTAAAAGTCTCGGCTACCGTTACGGCATCCTGGCCTGTCATAGCATCAACAACAAGTAATATTTCGTGAGGTCTTACTGTTTGTTTTATCGATTTTAACTCCTGCATTAACTCTTCATTGATATGCAGCCGGCCGGCAGTATCAATAATTACCATGTCTCTGGCCAGAGACAATGCTTGCTCAACCGCTTGCCTGGCTATATCAACCGGGTTAGCTGTTCCCATAGTAAATACAGGAATATCCAGTTGTTCACCCAATACCTGCAACTGTTTAATTGCTGCCGGACGATAGACATCAGCGGCTACCAAAAGAGGCCGCTTGTTTTGTTTACGTAATAAGTTCGCCAGTTTACCCGCAGTAGTAGTTTTACCGGCTCCTTGCAAGCCAACCAGCATTATAATGGTAGGAGGCTTTGGCGAAACAGTAATCCGGCTTTGTGTTCCACCCATTAAATCTGTTAGTTCATCATTAACAATCTTTATAACATGCTGGGCAGGAGTCAAGCTTTGCAGAACTTCCTGGCCTACCGCCCGCTCTTTTACTTTAGCTACAAAATCTTTAACAACTTTAAAATTAACATCAGCCTCCAACAACGCCATGCGCACTTCCCGCATAGCCTCACTAACATCATCCTCCGATAATTTTCCACGCCCACGTAATTTTTTAAAAGTATTCTGCAGCTTTTCAGCTAAACCTTCAAATACCATTATCCACCTCTATTGAACATTAAGATTGTGAGTCCTCCTCAGCCTGCTCAAGCAAACAAGCTAGCCCATCTAATGCCAGGATTATTTGTGGGAACTGCCGTAAATTGTCAGGCAAACTGCCGATTAAATCATATACCAGTTGTATAGTTTGACGTTCCCGCTGGTAGCGTTCCACAAGTTTAAGTTTTTCTTCATATTCTATTAAAATTTGTTCTGCCCGTCGCAAAATATCATGTACTGCCTGACGGGATACATTAAATTCATCTGCAATTTCGGCAAGTGATAAATCATTAAGATAATGAAGTTCAAGACACTTTTGCTGTTTATCAGTCAGCAACGCGCCATAAAAATCAAATAATAAGCCTACTCTAAGCACTTTATCGAGCATGTTGATAATTCACCTGCTTGCCGATAAAAATGGTTAACCGCAAAGGGCACAAAGGACACCAAGGATATTACTTATCCTTATATATTCTTTCTCGGCACTCTCGGCGTCTTTGGCGGTTTATCCGTTCCCGGAACTTATCCTTACCAATTATATAAAAAGTCAAAAGCAATGTCAAGCAAAACTACTTGTCAGCAAATAAAGCTTGCGCAAATTCTTGCGGCACAAATGGGCGTAAATCATTTACGCCTTCGCCTACCCCAATCCATTTTACCGGTAAATTAAGTTCATTTTTAATTGCTACTACTACACCGCCTTTAGCCGTACCATCAAGTTTAGCAAGTACAACACCTGTTACTTCTGCCGCCTGACCAAAAATTTTGGCCTGGCTGATGGAATTCTGCCCAGTAGTCGCATCAAGTACTAATAGCGTTTCATGCGGCGCATCCGGTAATTCGCGGGCAATTACCCGGCGTATTTTTTTTAATTCTTCCATCAGATTGGACTTCGTATGCAGTCGTCCGGCTGTATCAACAATCAAAATATCTGCCTTCCTGGCTTTGGCTGATTGCACCGCATCAAAAGCTACGGCCGCGGGATCGGCTCCTTCGGTATGCTTAATAACTTCAGCCCCTATTCGCCCACCCCATATCTCCAATTGGTCGATGGCTGCCGCCCGGAAGGTATCTGCGGCCGCCAGCATAACTTTATATCCCTGTTCGCGATAATATTGACCTAATTTACCGATTGTGGTAGTTTTACCCACACCATTTACCCCCACCACCACAATAACCGTGGGTGGTTCTGAAGCCAATCTTGTCTCGCACAAATCTCCCGCCAAGATTCCACTGATTCGGTTTTGCAAAAATGGTCTCAATTCTTCTGGTGAATTAATTTCCTTACTTTTTATCCCATTTCGAATATCCTTTATCAATTTATCGGCAGTCTGTACACCTACATCGGCCGATAATAAAACTGCTTCCAAATCATCAAGAAATTCATCATCAATTTTTGCATAGCCTACAATAAGTTGTTCAATTTTTTCCGTAAAATTTTTGCGAGTTTTTTCTAGTCCCGCTTTTAATTTGTCAAAGAAACCCATAGATTATCCTCCTATACTTTATGCCAGTAAGTATCGTTATTTTACTCGCATCCGGCTGCTTTAAAATTAAACTCACAAATCTACCCGACTTTGTCCATAAATTTTACAGAGACCAAGCGAGATACACCTGATTCCTCCATGGTAACTCCATGAAGAACATCCGCTACTTCCATAGTAGCCTTGCGATGTGTTACTACGATAAACTGCGTATTCTGAGCATAGTCGCGTAAAAATTCGCTAAATCGCTGAATATTAGCTTCATCCAATGCAGCATCGATTTCATCAACCATGGTAAAGGGTACTGGACGATAGGTTAAAAAGGCAAATAACAAAGCAATTACCGTTAATGCCCGTTCACCGCCTGACAGCAAAATTAGGTTCTGCTGTTTTTTACCAGGGGGTTGAACAATAATATCGATACCTGTTTCCAGAACATTATCAGGTTCTATTAATTGCAACTGAGCTTTGCCGCCGCCAAACAAGCGCACAAATATATCGCCAAAATGCTCATTAATACTTTTAAAAGCGACTGCAAATTGCCTGGACATATTGTTATCAATATCATTAATAATTGATGTCAAATAATCCCTGGCTTCTATCAAGTCTTGATATTGCTGTTGTAAGAACTGATATCTTTCTTGTACCCGGGCATACTCTTCTATTGCTATGGCGTTTACCGGGCCAAGCAGCGCAATTTCATCTTCCAATCGCTTGATAACTGTTGCTGCTTTCTCATAGCTTACAGGGTGACAAATATCTTTAGCCTCTTCTCTGCCCAGGTCAAACTGTTCCTGTAATTGTTCCTGGCATCCTGTAACCTCATAACCATATTTTGCCGAAATAAGTTCAGCCTCATGCAATCTTGACTGAATGTCGTTATACTTACGGCGTAATTCTTTAAGCTCTTTTTCCAGCTTCTGAATACCAGACAAAAGCAGCATTTTCTCTGCATATGCTGTTTTATATTCTTCACCATACCGGAGTTTTTCTTCTGCCAGTTTATCGCGTGCAATTATTAATTCCTGCAATTCCTGATCAGATAATGCCACCTGAGCGACTGCATTATCCTTCTCTGCAATCAAGTTTTTCAGGTATACATGTATTTGCTGTTCATCCTGCTTATACCGCTCAGAGTTCGCAGTAATGGCTGTAATTTCCTGGTTTAAGGCAGTAATAACAATTTTAGCCTCTGTAACAGCATCATTCAGCAAATCTTTATTTTTCTGTAATTCCTTTGCTTGCTGCTGTGATTTAGTTATCTGTTGTTTGAAATCGTTGTCACGTTCTTCCAAAACAGTGATGTTGGTTTTTAAATCGGATAAAGCTTTTTCTAGCAATTCTTGTTCTTGGTGTGCTACTGCTATTTCTTCAGTCAAAGTGTGGGTAGCTAAAGTAAGACGGTTTATTTCCGCTTGTAGTTTCTCAGCATGAACTGCCAATTCTGCCTGCCGGACTTGAGCCGACTGGCGTTCTTGGTTAATTAACAGCAAATCTTGCTGAATATTTGCCAAATCAGCCTCTACGTTATCACGCAGCTTTTTATGTGATGACAGTTTATCTTGGATTTCGTCTATAGTGCGTTTGCCTGCTGCTATTTCGTTAGTACGGCTAATAAAGCTGGCTTCCCGGCGAGCAGTGCTGCCTCCTGTCATTGAACCGCCCGGATTAACTATTTCTCCTTCTAGCGTGACCAATTTAATACCAAAAGAATTCTGCTTGGCAATTTTCAGGGCAACATCGATATTTTCGGCAACAATCGTACGGCCAAGTAAAAAATCAACTACATTACGGAAACGTTCCTGGCAGCTTACAAGCTGAGACGCAAAACCCAGGGCACCTTGGGTTGCAGCGGCGCTAATTTCAGATTCACGTGGACGATTAACCTTTATCGTATTTAACGGCAAAAAAGTGGCTCGCCCCAAATTTTGAGTTTTTAAAAACTCAATAGCATTTTTAGCAATTTGGTCATCTTGGGTGATAATATGCTGCAAGGCACCGCCTAATGCAACTTCCACTGCAGTAACATATTTATCAGGTACTGTTATAATTTGGGCCACTGCCCCGCAAATTCCTTGGCGCCACTCTTTATTGCTGTTTAATATGCTTTTTATGCCGCGGCTAAACCCTTCTAGTTCCTGCTGCATGCCGGATAATACGTTTAATTTCGAAGTTAATTCGTTTAATTGATTGCTTAATTGCTTCTCCTCTATAATCAGATTATCAAGTGATTGTTCTACATGTTTATTATGTTCCAGTAAAGTTTCATTTTTACTATCTAGTTCAATCAGAACCTCCTGAATAGTCTTTTTTTCCTCAAGAATGTTATTATATTGCAATTCAGCTTCGCCTAGTTGGCGGCCATAATCCTGATATTCTTTATCAAAATTCATCTGACGCATTTTAAGCTTTGCTAGATCCCGTTCTGACGTGCTGAGCTTGTTGCGTTCACTGACCAATTCCTGCAATTGCGCAAAAGTTTTGTCTTTACCAAGTTCAATTTGTTGCTCAATTTGTTGGATAGACGTTAATGTTTTTTGATACTCCACAATCTTGACTTCTAACTCTTTATGAGCCGTTGATGCTTGCCTCTTCTTATCTTCCAACTCGTTTTGCAAGTCGCTCGCTTTATTTTGGACTTCTGCCTGCCGCGCTTCCGCTTGGCAGATTTGTCCGGCAATCCTTTCGCCGGTATTCTCCCCCTGCTTGATTCTTTCTTCTAAAACTCCGATTTTGCCATCGGTTCTTTCCAGATCAGTGCTTGCTTTATTGCTACCGGCCTCGGCTAATGTTATCTTTTCATTAATGTCATCTAACTGACCATTCAACCGCTCCAATTCTGTCTCATGCAGCGTTGTCTGCGTATTTACGGCAATCTCATCGTCTGCCAGGGCCTGCTGTTGCAAATTAGCGCTCTCTACCATTTTCTCAGCTCTTGACAATTTATCCATCAACAGCGTAACTTGATAAGCCGTTAATTCCTTATGAAGGTCATTGTATCTTGCAGTACGGGCAGCGCTCTCGGCCAGTGGTTCTAATTGATTTTCAATTTCGGATGTTATATCACTAACCCGTGTCAAATTTTGTGCAGTATCTTCCAGCTTTCTGCTCGCTTCCTTTTTACGTTGTTTATATTTCGTGATACCGGCCGCTTCTTCAAACAACAATCGCCGCTCTTCAGCCTTGCTATTCAGCACTTCATCAATTTTGTTTTGCCCGATAACAGGCATGGCATCCCGTCCCAGGCCCGTATCAGATAATAAATCATAAATATCTTTCAAACGGCATCGAGCCTTATTAATAAAGTATTCACTATCACCTGAACGAAAAACTCTTCGGGTAATGATAACTTCATTGAAATCTAATGGTAAACCCCCATCGCTGTTATCAAATACAAGTGAAACTTCAGCCACTCCCAAAGGCCGCCGTCCGGTACTCCCGGCAAAAATCACATCTTCAAGTTTTGCGCCACGTAAATTACGGACACTTTGTTCACCAAGCGCCCAGCGTATAGCATCGGAAATATTGCTTTTACCGCTGCCATTGGGCCCGACAACGACAGTTATTCCAGGTCCAAATTCCAATTCAGTTTTATCGGCAAAAGATTTGAAACCATATGCTTCCAGCTTACGTAACAGCAAATAATTCACCACACATTTTAATAATAGTTACCGTAACAAAAGTACTATATAATTATAAAAAATTTTACCATGGAAGTGTGATATATACAACAAACTTTAAGAAAAAGTGACATTTTAATACTCTAATTGGCAATAAAAAGCCTGTTTGCTAATGCAAACAGGCTTTTTAACGCGAGAAGTAACACAGAAAATATTACCGGGGTTCAACAATAAAGCGAATTGCTGTGCGTTCCTCGCCATCAATAGCTATTTCCGCAAAAGCGGGTATGGTCACAAGATCAATGCCATTGGGAGCAACAAATCCACGGGCAATGGCAATCGCTTTTATTGATTGATTGACTGCCCCTGCGCCTACTGCCTGCACCTCGGCTGAGCCTCTCTCTCTAAGAACGGCAGCCAGTGCGCCTGCTACAGATTTGGGATTTGATTGTGCAGATACTTTAAGAACTTCCATTACATAACCTCCTTTGGAATCAGGGCTTACATATAATTACTATTCTGCGCTATTCCTAAAAATTCCTGCTTTGGTAAATTTTAAACAAAAAATAGCATACTTTGATTAATATAATATTTTATATTCTTATGCTCAATAATTAATTCCCCTAATTTTTCTCCATCCGGTATCAGTTTTATATTCAAGATATTATATGCTTGCTGCCACTCTTTAATGTTTCTGTTTTTCACTCCCCGCAACTTAGAATGATCACGGGGATGATGATGTATAATAAGTTCCGCAGATGGCAAAAAAATATATTCAAAAAAGCGTAAAACCATAGTATGAAATAAATAAGCATCAACCATTTCACCAAATGCTGGATGAAATGGTCCTGCTAATACTACCCCTTCATTATTCAGTTCCTCGGTTGGCTGCAAACCGGTGCGAATAACATCTATACCTTGCTGTTTACACAATAATTTTAGAAAAGCTGCACGTTTAACAGCTTCACTGAGTGAAAGCGGCCTATATAAGCCCTGTTGATATAGTTTTGCCATAGGAGTGTCGGCAATTACAATCGCGGGATAAATACGTACAAAGTCCGGCTTCAACATGATGACTTTACCTGCCGTATTAGTAAGACTAAGCCAATCTTCCAATGGCAATCCGGGCATTAACTGCAGCCCGCATTTCATCTCAGCCGCTTTAAGCAGTTCTACAGCTTGTACCACGTCGGTCGCCGAGTGCCCCCGGGCAGCAGCTTGCAGTACACGGTTATCCATGGACTGAACACCTAATTCAACCGTTGAAACGCCGTTGTTCATGAGCATTTGTACCGTCTCGGCATTTATAGCATCCGGACGGGTCGACAAACGAATAGCATCAATTTTCTTGTTGCATAAGAGATTGTAAACCGGTGACAACAGTTCCTGCTGCATGTCCAGCGGCAAAGCGGTAAAACTTCCACCGTAAAAAGCCACCTCTACGCGGCGTGGTCGAGTAATACGTGACAAATGCTCCTGTATAACTGACAGCACCTGACTGGCCGCAACCGGCGTTTCAATACCGGTTATTTTTTTCTGATTGCAAAAAATGCACTGATGTGTACAGCCATAATGAGGAATGAAAATAGGAATAATATAATGTTTCATACTGATTTACCTCGCAGATAGAAAACAAGGCGGCCCATCCGGCCGCCTTAATTTAATCCGATAACCTTTAGTTTAATCAATGCTTGCCTTGCAGCATGCTGTTCGGCCTCTTTTTTGCTTTTACCAAAGCCTTCACCCATTTGGACAGCATTTACAAATACTGCTACTCCAAAAACTTTATCATGATCGGGCCCACGCTCATCAGTGATTTCATAAGAAATCCTGCTATCGTTGTTTCTTTGAACTACTTCTTGCAACAAAGTCTTATAATCTTTAATATATTCGCCGCGTTCAACCAATTCTAGTTCATCATTTAATTGAGTAAGCACAAAATGAGTGCTGCTGACGACACCGCAATCTAAATGAATGGCACCGATAATGGCTTCAAAAGCATCTGCCAATATTGATATACGCTCACGACCGCCTGATGCTGCTTCTCCTTTACCCAACAGCAAATATTCACCAATGTTAAGTTTAGCAGCATGCCTGGCCAATGTTGGCTCACAAACAATCATTGCTCTGGCCTTGGTAAGTTCTCCTTCAGGCAAAGCGGGAAACCGGCGAAATAAATACTCACTAATAATTAAATCCAGCACTGCATCACCCAGAAACTCCAACCGTTCATTATGAATAACACCTGAGTTTTTACATTCATTGGCATAGGAAGTATGAGTCAATGCTTGATGTAATAAACCTAGTTCGCTGAACTGCACTCCCAAGACATCGCATAAAACAGTTAGCGACTGTATACGTCGTGTATCTAGCTTATCTTTCATAAGGTTATAATTAATCTTTATATTTTCGCAGTAAAATAGTGGCGTTATGTCCGCCGAAACCAAAAGAATTTGACAAGGCTACATTGACAATTTGTTCGCGAGCCTTATTAGGAACATAGTCTAAATCCAGCTCTGGGTCGGGAGTGTCATAATTAATAGTTGGTGGGATGATATTATTAGCTATAGTAAGTGCGGAAGCAATGCACTCAATACCGCCTGCCGCCCCCAATAAATGGCCTGTCATTGATTTAATAGAACTAACCGCCATTTTATAAGCATGCTCGCCAAACAAAGATTTGATAGCCAGTGTTTCATTTTTGTCATTAAGCGGTGTCGATGTACCATGAGCGTTAATATAATCAACCGCAGCTGGCTCAAGACCTGCATCTTTTATTGCCATGGCCATGCATCTGGCCGCCTGCACCCCTTCCGGCGCCGGAGCAGTAATATGATATGCATCAGCATTATAGCCATAACCGGATATTTCAGCATAAATACGCGCCCCTCTAGCTAAGGCATGCTCCAATGATTCAAGAATAACAATACCGGAACCTTCCCCCATAATAAAACCGCTGCGATCTTTTTCAAAAGGACGGGAAGCTTTTTGAGGCTCTTCATTGTGAGTGGACATAGCTTTCATTGAAGAAAAACCAGCAACTGCCGCCGGAGAGATGGCAGCTTCTGTGCCTCCGGCAACCATTACATCGGCATCGCCCCGCTGAACAATCTTAAATGCGTCGCCAATAGAGTTAGTACCTGTGGCGCAGGCGGTAACAACGCAAGTATTAGGCCCTTGCAAACCAAAAGTAATTGAAGTCTGCCCGGCAGCCATATTGGCAATCATCATTGGTACAAAAAACGGGCTGATACGGCCGGGACCTTTTTCAAATAGTAATTTATACTGGTCATGAAGAGTATCCATGCCACCGATTCCTGTACCAATAACCGTACCAATACGGGTACGATCTTCCTGTTCCAGATTTATGCCTGCATCATCAAACGCCATTTTAGTCGCAGCAATTGCAAATTGAGTGAATCTATCCATGCGCTTTGCTTCTTTTTTATCAATGTATTGCGCAGGATCAAAATCTTTTACTTCACCGGCAATTTGCGTGCTATAATCACTTGGATCGAAACGAGTAATCCGCTCAATACCAGATTTACCAGCCAACAATGCTTTCCAATATTCTTCTTTGCCAATACCTACCGGTGTAACTGCTCCCAAACCTGTTACAACAACTCGCCTATTCAAACTGATCACCTCGGCTAATTTATTTCGTCAATTTCCTTTAAAAGTCTATTAAATATTTCCCGAACAGGTAGTATTTCATCTATTTTATGAACGTACTCGCCTGTAAACACCAATCCTGTTTCAACATCACCTTGCTGCGCGCGAATCAAAGCTTTTATAATGCAGAAATTTTTTGCGCAATGCTTAAGGCAACCATCACAAGAATCGGGAATGGGCACGGTACCTTCAAGAATTTTCTCAGCAAATGGATTTCTCAGGGCTTGACCCGGCATTCCAACAGGGCTTTTTATTAGTACTACATCTTCCGGTTTAGCCTTTAAGTAAAACTCCTTTAATGCAGGCGCAGCGTTGGATTCCTCACTGGCAGCAAATCTGGTTCCCATTTGAACGCCATCCGCCCCCAGTTTCATTACTTCAACAATGTCACGCCCTGTAATAACTCCACCAGCACCGATAACTGGGATATTTACAGCTTTCTTTATTTCAGGCAGCAAAATCCGCATGGGTAAATCTGTACCGAGATGTCCTCCTGCTTCTTTACCTTCAACAACAACTGCAGCAGCGCCAAGTTTTTCTGATATTTTGGCGACTTTCACGCTCCCAACCATTGTTACTATCGGTGTACCGGACTCTTTGCC
>JAEYSJ010000106.1 GCA_023434855.1 Bacillota bacterium
ATTCTCCGGAAAAGCAATGGTAACTCCATAGCCGCACATCCCATGGTAGAAATAACTTTCTATCACTTCTACATAACAACACGAAATCCTGTCAATAGTTGACAGGATTCGCGCAGAATATTTTCAGAATTGCCTTTTTAATTTTATTAAACTTGGCCCGAGTATTCGCTTGTACGTCTCAACGCCGGGCTGATCAAAAGCGTCCACATTGGCCAGCTCCCCTTCATAGGCAACCGACAAAGCAAGCAGGTATAGCAGTTCACCAAGATGATAGGCATTCAGTTTCGGCAGTATAAAAGTCGCATTGAAGCGGCAGTCGCCTGCTAAGGCCTGGGCGTTAGCCTGCCGCGCAGCCTCCATGCCCTGGCTTAAGCTGATCCCGGCGATCCCGGCTAATTTAGCGGTATCGGGGAACAAGTCGGGAATAACCGGATCTGTATCCCACTCTAAAACACGGATAAACTGGACAATCTTATTGCGCTTACCATCCTGGTGCTGCTGGGTCTGGGCATGCATATCGGTAGTACCTACGGCAGCAATGGGCGTCCGCCCGTAGAAAACCTCCTGCCCATCGCGGTTCATCCGCTTGCCAAGGGATTCGGCCAGCAGCTGAATATACCACTCGGATACCGACTTAAGATAGTCTCCATAGGGCATAAATATTTCTATATCCCGGCCATACTTTTCGGCACTAAGATATTTAAGCGCTGCAGTTAAAAGTGCCGGGTTCTGCCTGATGTCATCCGTTTGGCACGCTTTGTCCATACCTTTAGCCCCTGCCAAAAAGGCATCAATATCAAAGCCAATGCAGGCTGCGGTAACCAGCCCAACTTCAGAGAAGATACTAAACCGGCCACCCACTCCGTCCGGTACACTAAACATCGGCCAGCCTTGCTCTCTCGCGAGCTTATGAAGCAGTGTCTCGTTTGCGCCTTCAGCCGGATCAGTAACTGCAACAACAGCTACTTCAATGTTAGGCATTTGTTTTAGCCGTTCATAGGCAACCATAAAGGTAGCCATGGTCTCCAAGGTTGAGCCGGATTTAGAAATAACAATAAGGGTTACCCGGTATGGTCCACCTTGCTTTAACTGAGCCTCCCTGCATATATGTGCGATCAATTCATCGGTACGCCGTGGATCGAGATTGTTGCCGCTGAAATACAGTTTGGGGTAACCCTGCCGTTCTTCTGCTGATTTAAAATTATAAAAATCACCGCAGTGTATATCAAATAAAACCTTGTTACCTAAAAAAGAACCACCAATCCCAAAGGAAATAACCGTATCTACCTTGTAACGCAACGATCGGCCAAACTCTTGCAAGCGCTCAATAACCTCAGGCGAATTAATATGCCCCTCTTGGATATAGGGCAATTGAGTAAACAAGACCTTTTCCGGTTGTCCATCCTTGGAAAGGTGGCCTTTCACGATCCCCGTTGATCGCATGCGCATAATAGCCTGATGAGCCTCATTCAATTGCCCCTCGGCCGCAGCAAGATCCTCAGCAGTTATTTTGCCATCGCCGTACAAGTTGTTGTAATCAAAGGTAAAGCCGGAAGAAAGTGTTAGGACTGACATAGTTGCACGCTCCTATCATTCTCTACTTTAATTAATACCTTACTTCTCCTCTACATATTTGCCTCAATAATGGAATTCCCCTCCTCTTTATAGTAAAATTCAATTAGAACTTTAGGAAACAGGTGAATTCAATGCTCTATCTTCTAAAAATCTTTTACAGTACTTTTTTTGTCCCACCAGGAATCTTTCTTGTCTTGCTGGTCGCCCTCACTGTCCGGCTTTATCGCTTTCAGAGGCGAAATTCTGTCTTGCTGTTCAGCTTTACTGTCTTTTTTTACCTGTGCACAATCCCGGCAATTGCTGATCCCTTCATTCGCTCACTCGAAGCCCGCTATACACCACCTGCGATTGTAAGAGGTGATGTAATCGTCCTCTTAGGCGGTGGAGCAACCATGGATACTCCCAACATAAATGGGCACGGGCATCTCAGCGGCTATGCAGCCAACCGCTTACTGACTGCTGCCCAGCTTTATCATAAGTATCAACTTCCAATCCTAACATCCGGCGGTAAAGTTCTGGAGACAACTGGTACAGAGGCAGAAATATCCCGAACTATTCTCCTGAACCTTGGCATTCCCGACGATAAAATTATTGTCGAAGATCAGAGTCTCAATACAACACAAAATGCAGCGTACAGCAAGAAACTACTTGATTCCCATGGCTTTAGCCAGCCTGTGTTAGTCACCTCGGCCTTTCACATGCCACGCGCAGTGCTTCAGTTTGAAAAAGCCGGTGTCAATGTGCTCCCGTGGCCAACAGATTATCAAACCAACGTTCATAGTAAGATATCCTGGTTTGATTTTGTCCCGTCAAGCAGCGCACTTACCACTATCGCTCTGTCAACCAAAGAATATCTCGGCCTTGCAGCAATACGCTGGTATTAGACCAGAGTATACGGCCACTCTTGTCGGACAAAGTAGTTAATGATAGAATTAAGTAGCTGAGATTGTTAGATTATTTAAAAGAAAGGATTAATAAATGTGCGTTTATTCAAATATTTTTTATTTGTACTTGTTATCCTTTCCTATTATATTGCTTCTTACCTCCCACTCACCTGGGGCTGGGAAAACGGACCGCTTGAATGGTCACAAGTCGTACTATTAGCTATAGGGGCAATTTTAAGTGGCTGCTGGTGGAGAGAAGCAATATTATCCCGACAATATCATCATGCTCGTTTTTTTGCCTGGGCGATTCCGTTATGGCTGTTGATGATTGGCCGTGAATTAAGCTGGGGAAGAGTTCTTTATCCTACTGGCATTCATCCTGTCAGCGGACCTTATTTCCTTTCTTTAACTCAGCTTCCTTACAGTAAAATCGTTTATCCTGTAATTGCAATTGTTATTCTCGCGTGGTTATTTGCTGTTATTAAATATAAGCTATATGCGTTTCCCTATGACCTTCTCCGGCAAGGTCGTTTTCCAATCAGTGAATTTATTTTGGTAGTTATTTCTTTTCTGGTTGCTTCTGTTGCTGAACAGCATCTGCATAATACTATTATGGAAGAAATTGTGGAGTGTGTCGCTTATTTCTCGCTCAACCTTACGGCATACCGAGTAAGGTTGGCATTGAAAATGCGCAGTACAATAATATTACCTCACCATTTTCTTAGAAAAACTGCCTAATCGTACTAACAAACACTAAAAAAGCAAATCCGGGCTTAGGTCCGGCTTTTTGCTTTTGCAAGTACTTTTATTTTTAAATAAACGACTTGGCAAGATACTACTGCTCATTATAGTAGATATCTATATATATTTTTGTAGAATTGCAGGAATTAATCTAATTTAGTTGTAACATAATTCATATATATATGCTTCATTTCAATTTTTATCATCATCTACGAAACCAAAAACTTTAGCATTTGTTATCTATTTTTATTATATTTTAGATAAAAAGGAGATTTTTTGTGGAAGATAAAATAGAAAATATTTTAATAATACGCAGAGGAGCAATCGGAGATATTATCTTTACGCTCCCGGCCTATTATATGCTTAGATCTAATTTTCCTAACAGCAAAATCAGTTTCTTGGTTAAGGATGTATACTCGCATCTTCTTGCAGGTTTCCCCGGACTCGATGAGATCATAACTATCAATAATAAGGTGCTTTCTTCCCGAAACATACGGTATGTTGGCAAAATGAGTACTGATTTGTTTCATACCCTCCGGAATAACAACTACCAATTAGTCGTCGATTTTGCCGGGCACGGAGAGCAGGCTTTTTTACTGTGGCTAACTGGAATAAAACATCGCTGGGGTTCCATCAACTCAAATAATCCAGTCCGTAAGTGGTTCTACACGAATACTGTTGTTAGAAAATTACAAGATGTTCATCTCATTGATCAACACCTAAAATTGCTTGAGCAAGGCGGTTTAACCCTTTTTCCGGTTAGAAATCAATATAGCATCCCGCAGGAAAAATTAGAAAAAGCTAGTGCACTATTTACGAATCTGGGCCTCTCCCGGCAAAAGCCTACCGTGTTTATTCAGCCTTTTACCGGCGATGGCATACCCGGTAAAATTTGGCCTCTAGAGCGTTATGTGCGTCTTGCTGAGTATTGGCAAAACAAAGGAGTACAAGTATTGTTTGGAGGGGGTTCAGCAGAACGAATAAAATTAAATGATCTGGCTACCCGCTTTCCGGTAGCAGCAGGACAAGCTGACTTTCTTACCTCTGCCGGGCTAACGTCATTTTCTTCTATTGTAGTAGGCGGAGATACCGGGTTGCTCCATGCTGCGCTAGCCGTAGGCACGCGTACCGTTATGGCAGTTGGTCCTACTAACCCTCAAATGATTGGTCCTTATAAACACCCTGAATGGGCGGTAAGACCAAAAACCGGGAACAGGATCGAAAATATCAGTGTTGAAGAAATGATACAAGCAACCGAAAAAGCAATGAATGATGCAATTACGAAGCAAATATAAAGCTATGCGAACCAGTAGACTCCGTTCACTTTCTTTGACTACGTAGAGAGGGGTTATAAATTGTTTAAAAGCTCGTATTTAATCTTAATTGTTTTATTCGTAGGTTTATTAATATATTACAGATACATTCAGCAAAAAAGGGAGAAGGCCTACAGCGACCAACGCCAAAAAAACTTATCTCACAACTTCGACACGCCAAATCTAGTTTTAGCTAAAGGAAAAAAAATTCTGATCCTTGCGCCTCATCAAGATGATGAGGTATTAATGTGTGCTGGCGTTATCACGCATGCTTTAGCAAATGGGGCTGATGTAAAAATTGGCGTAATTACAAATGGTGATAAAAAGGGACGCCGAACTGGCCTTAAACGCCTAAAGGAAACTATTAAGGCTGTAGAAATCCTGGGCCTAGGAGTAGAGAATATTATCTTTTTTGGTTATGGAAGTACGGAAAAAGATAACACTAGCTTTATAAACCGTCTCTACCACGCTCCAACTGATACAACGGTAGTTGCCTCTAATGTGGGAACTCAGACTTACAGTATTCCGGAAGTGCCTGAATATCATTATCAAAAGCATGGTGTTCATGGTACATATAATCAGGCTACACTTCGGCAGGATCTTGAGCAAGCCATAAAAGACTATCATCCTGATCACATTTTTGCCGCTTCTCTTTACGATACGCATTATGATCATTTTATACTGTATCAATTTATTGTGGAAGCCATAATCGCTATTAAGCGTAATAACCCTAGTTTTGCTCCTATCATGCATGAATATATGATTCATGCACATGATGGAGATAAACATTGGCCGCTCCGTGATCCCCAAAACAGTCCTCTTACAGCCTTTTCGAAACCGACTTCACTGGATGCAAATACTTTATTGGACTGGGAAAAAAGAGAAGTTTTTACTGTTCCTTTAGAAATGCAAATGTCTCCAAAGACAAAAAATAAGAAATACCTAGCTATAGCCAAATATCGCAGCCAACGACCATACGCCAACAAAAATTACCTCTATTCCTATGTAAAACAAGATGAATTTTTCTGGAAAAAAGATTTCTCTAACATTGCTTTTCTGGCAAGCGTTAGTGTCTCTTCCGAAAATTCGTCGGCAAAACAATTGGGGATAAAAGCTATTGATGGAATTTGTGATGGTTATCCACGGTTTCCTGAAAATGAATGGGTAACCAGCGGTGAGACAGCCGGTGCCTGGATTAAGTTGACATGGAATCAAGCCTATGTTGTAAATAAAGTTATTATTTATGACCGGCCAAATTTAAACGAAAATATTACTGGTTCTACGTTAAGCTTCAGTGACGGCACCTTTATTGAAGTTGACACTTTGCCAAACAATGGCAGTGGTTATGAAATCAATTTTGAAGCCAAAACTATTGAATGGGTTAAATATACTGTAAATACGGCTGCCGGACAAAACATCGGTTTAAGTGAATTCGAAGTTTATGGAGAAATACAATGCAACTAAATGTACTACATATGAGCCATTTTGAAATACGTTACGGAGCCGAAAAGCAGCTGCTCGATTATTTAGGGTTGGTAAAGCAGAACCCTAATGAAATTAATCATCATGTCTGTGCTTTACGACTTAGCGATTCTATGCGCAAGGAATTAAAAGAATTGGGTACGCCCTTGCTAATCACCAAATTATGGCCCTGGAATTTAGCTGAGTTCTCTAGATTTGTAAAAAAACATGATATTCATATTCTACATGTTCATAATCAACTGCGCTTTCCTCTTCGTTCCAGAGTTCTTCCAAAGCTTGCCCATATTCCGCTTATACTTGAACATGAACATGGAATGGTTTGGAACACGACTTCAACACGAATTATTAAATGGACGAATCATTTAGTGAATTCCAATATATGTAATTCCAATGCCGCCAAAATCATGTTGAAACAAAAATGTGATATTGATGCCAGAGTAATATACAATGGTGTTCCTATCCCACCTGAACGTGAGAGTAACACTAACGAACTAAAGACTCTACTGAAACTCCCCTGTAACACACCAATCGTTGGCTTTGTCGGCCGCTTAAATAATCCTAAAGGAGCAGAAGCGTTTATCAGAATGATCCCGCTTGTCAAGCAAGCAGTTCCACAAGCTAAGTTTATTGTTGTCGGCGATGGTCCCATGCGTAAGACGTTAGAGGATGAGGTGACTGCGTTAGGAGTTAATGAGCAAACAATTTTTTTAGGATATCAAAAGGATGCCCATCTTCTTATGGATCAGATGGATGTATTAGTAGTACCCTCATTTAGAGAAGCCTTTGGCAACGTTGTTATCGAAGCAGCCTTAGCAAAGAAACCTGTAGTTGCATCAAATGTAGACGGCTTGGCAGAAACTGTCCTTAATGGCGAAACCGGATTTTTAGTAGACTGTACAGACCCTATTACAGCTCGCTTAAAAGGGACAAATAGATTACCTAAAGCTGTAGTTGATGGTCGTACCCAAGAACTCAGACCGCCATATCTACCTAATACTCAAATGTTGGCCGAGAAAGTAATTACATGCTTACAGGATCCTCGGTTGGGCTCCACATTAGGCAAACAAGCTTATGTAAGAGCAAGCACTTTGTTTTCTTTAGAGCGTTACCGCACTGATCTGGATCGTGTATATAGGGAGCTTTGGGAATCGTTAATAAAAGATTGAATCAATTAGGGTAACAAAATATATAACATTACCGAGAGGAATTCCCATAAGATGAATGACAAAAAAGGTACAATAGTATATATTTGCAAAAAGCCTTTACATGCTAATTCAAGACATACAAAGTTTGCTTTAGCACTAACAGAAACCAAATATGACATTTTTTATGTAAACCCACTCCGAATAAAAGAATATGCCTTATATAAATTAGGTCGTTATGATCGATACCATGATCAAATAAATTATCATCCCTATTTACGCTTATCTCAAAAATTTAAAAACTATGAAACAAATAAAATTATCGATATTTTACATAAGCATGAGCTATTAAACCAAGAGACTTACGTGATTTCTACGGATATGGAGCTGTGTAATTATCTTAAAGAAACTGCTTCGCTTAATGTACGAGTAGTCTATTACATAATTGATCGATATTCTGAATATGATAAACGAACAGATGCAGAAAAGCTCCGCTTTGATCAAAGGGAAAACAGCATAATAGAAAAATGCGATCTTGTACTTTGCGCTTCTCAAAAACTGCTGTCAGAGGCAGCGGTATTAAATCAGCAATCATTTTGGTTGCCTAATGCAGTCCCAGATAGTCAAATTAGCGCTAATACTACACGTAGAGATACTACTGACAAAATCGGAATGATTTCCGACGAATTAAGCCGAATTGATTGGCCTCTTATATGTAAAATTGCACAACAGCTAGAAAATTATACAATACAATTAATCGGCAGGAATGATCTTCCTTCGGGTATTAATTATCCTAAAAACATTGATATAATTGGCTATGTCCCCTTTAAAGATCTTGGTCAATACGCAAATCACTGGCACGCAGGCCTAGCATTATATGAAAAAAACAGATTTAATGAATATTGCTGTCCATTAAAATACTTCGAATATTCATCATTTAATATTCCAATAATATCGACTACGATACCAGAAGCAAAAGTATGGGCTGATTCGTATCCAAACTGTGTTTATTTAGCAGATGAAGCCCCTCAAGTGGCCGAACGCCTTAGAGATATTGTAGAAAACAATCAAACACAAAAAGATTATATCCAAATGGCTAAAGAAAACACTTGGTCAATTCGCGCAAAACAATTATCCAATATATTTGAACTTTTTTCTAATCATAGAGAAAAGTGACTTTGCTACGTAACGAAAATTAGATTTTGAGATATCGCAATTAAGGGCTGAGAGAGAAAACGGCTAAAAAAAAACAAACCGGCAATTCATTTTACCCGTTTTACTAAGATGTCTTTTATGCCTGGATACCAAAGTCCCGCATTGGTATTATACTTACTTCAAAACAGTATAATTTTATTAGACAAGTTTGCAGTACTCCTTCGGTGAATGAAGACCTGCAAACTTGTCCTTTTTAATGTTAATTCAATTTATATTGTACCTTATAACCATAGTGTTTAATTAGCCCAAAACAGAATCCCAATTCAAACATAAATATAATCCAGAGCAGCGGCTTGCGAAATGCTGAATCTACCATTCCATGTATTAGTAGTGCGACTGCTGCCATACTCATTCCAATAGCCAGCTTACGATAATTGGATTCTGGCATTGACTTTATACCACGAATAATAAAAATTGAAGAGCTCAATATAAATAATACAAAAGAAATTACTGTCGGCATCCCGCCCTCGGTAGCAAAAACCAGAAGAACATTATGCGCATGTATCAAATCTTCATATGCATCAGGCAACATATAATACTGCACATATATAGACTGGAAATTTCCTAACCCAATTCCTGTCCAAAAATAATCCCGTATCATCTCTAAACTACTAGTCCAAACATAGATTCGACCAACATTGGCAGGATGATCCATCTGCAAGCTACTAGTTAAGCGACTTAAGCCGTCACTATTTTGTAAAAAAATAACAGCCGATAGTATTGCACAAATTATTAAAGGCTTATAAGCCTTATTGACTAGTAAGATAATAACCGTTGCAAAGCCAGTCGCCAGCCAAGCTCCCCGCGTATAGGTTACGAATAATCCGCAAAACAACGTTAGCAACACCATAATCATCAACAGAAATCGTTTAGAACTTACGTTTTTGAACAATAAAGCACTAATAATAACTGGTATTACTAGCTCTAAATAACGTGCAGCAATATTGACTCCTCTAACAATAGAGTTCGGCCGGCTGATATGTAAAACAAAGTGCTGGTAGAGTAAAACTATGGCAATTATAGTGGCATAAAAAACACATAAGTATAAAAAATACTCATTATATTTTCGATATCTATCATTTTGGGCAATTTTAAAAGCACCATAAAAAATAATAATACCACTAAGATAATGTAAAAAAATAGGTAGACTGGATTTAATTTTTACAGAATATAATGTCGATATCAGCAAACAACCTGCGAAAACTAGTAAAATGGTCAATGATTGCTGAAAACCACTTTTATCGTTCATTCTAAAAAACCTCACACTTGCTATTGTAGTAATTTAGCATTACTGATCAAATATTAAAGCATCTACAGTATTTTCGCTAATTTCCACCACGCATCATTCTTAGCAAAAACAATCTTTGTTTTTAGCTTATCAATTAAGTTCAAATGTGCTATATCCAAATAGTCAAGATATTTGCCATATTCTTTATCATTTATTACCTGTCTGGCCTCCTGAGCGTAGCCATTTTTTATCATGCGCCATATTATCTTATATAATTTATAGGCAATTCGCATATGTAATATCTCATGTAACTGTTCTTTCTTGTAATGTGGGAGCTGTTGAGTCAAAATATATTCAGTCGCTCTTTTAAATCCATAGAAAGCGTGTATGTGTTTTTGCCAATTCCACTTAGCAGTTATGGCTGAACCAGCTCTGATACGATAAATAAGCAGTTCCCTTTCAACAGCATGCACTGTTGCATAGGATACCAGTTTCCAAATAAACTCTTGATCTTGCCCAACCAGGCAGCCTTCGGTGAAAAGCAATCCTAAATGATCAATAAGCTCTTTTTGAACCAGTATTGCTCCAATATGCACTTGTGTTTGGCCTTGTACTACGGGGATTAATATATTACCACTGGCATAAGCATAGCTAAATTTCCGGCGCAATCCATTAGCATATAGATGTGTATAGCCGCAGTATGCCATAGAAATATTACCTTCCTGAAATGCATTGAACAATTCTTCTAAAAAGGTAGGTTGCCACATGTCGTCTCCATCAAGAAAAGACAAATACATTCCTGAAGCCGCCAGTATTCCGGTGTTTCTGGCCACTGAAACACCGCTATTATCCTGACAGATCAATCGAAAGCGATTATCACTGGAAATATAATCTTTAATGACCTCTACCGTATTATCAGTCGAGCCGTCATCAACAATAATCGCTTCCCAATTAGTAAAAGTTTGTTTACGTATAGATTCAAGCGTTTCGCTAATAAATAGTGCAACATTATAAGCAGGAACAACTATAGATATAAGATTATTCATGATTAGCTCCTTTTAGCCTTACCGCCCTACCCCTTCATAAACAAATCCGACTTCTTCCACTTCCGGCCGGTCATATATATTTCTAAGATCAAAGAAATAATCACCTTTCATTGCTTGCTTGATTCTCTTTAGATCTAAGCTGCGGAATTGATTCCACTCCGTAATTAATACAACGGCATCAACATCTTTTACTGTATCATATTCATCCTTACAATACACAATAGAGTAATTGTCTGTTTCCTTTTCATCCAGCATATCAGCAGTTTTTACACTGTGAATATCAGGAAAAGCTTCCAGTGCAGCATTATCCATCGCTACAGGATCGTAAACCCTAACCGTAGCTCCCTGGTCCAGCAGGCGCTTAATAATGGTAACAGAAGGAGCTTCCCGCATATCATCCGTTTGCGGTTTAAAAGCTAATCCTAAAATCCCGAAAACCTTGCCGGATATGCTCCCCATTTTTTGTTCAATTTTTTGCACCATATATTGCTTTTGGTTTTCATTAGCAGTAACAACGGCTTGTACTAAAGTCATGTTAACGGAGACCTGATTACCAATATTCACGAGAGCTTTGGTATCCTTAGGGAAGCAACTCCCTCCATATCCGGCTCCAGCCCGCAAAAAGTATTTACCAATACGCCCATCCATGCCCATTGCCTTGGCAACATGATGCACGTCAGCGCCTACTCGATCGCACAAATTAGCAATCTCATTAATAAACGTAATTTTGGTTGCTAGAAAAGCATTGGATGCATATTTAATTAACTCAGCTGTTTCGATATCAGTAAAAACAAATGGAGTTTCAATAAGGTATAATACATTATAAATATTCTTCATGACATTTGTCGCAGCTTCACTCTCTGCTCCAATAACAACCCGGTCGGGATGCATAAAGTCACGCACAGCAGATCCTTCTCTCAAGAATTCCGGATTTGACACGACGTCAAATTCTATAGAAAGACCTCTTTGATCAAGCACCTTCTGGATCACCTGCTTAACACGCTGTCCCGTGCCAACTGGAACAGTACTTTTATCAACAATGACCTTATAACTATCCATATTTTCGGCAATACTTTTTGCCACAGACAATACATATTGCAAATCTGCAGATCCATCTTCACGCGGCGGTGTACCTACAGCAATGAAGATAGCAGTAGAGTTCGCCACTGTTTCTTTAATATCGGTAGTAAAGTTAATTCTTCCTGCTTTATAATTTTTTACTACCAGCGCTTCCAGACCTGGTTCATAAATTGGTATCTTCCCTTTTTTCAGTTGATCAATTTTCTCGGCATCTACGTCCATGCAGGTTACCTGCATACCAAATTCTGCAAGGCAGGTACCTGTAACTAAACCAACATAACCAGTACCAATTACTGAAACTTTATTCATTTTAATCCTCCAGTTTAAAATTCATCGCTTAAATAGTGCGAAAGTAAATTTCTACCGCGCTGCGGCTAATATCCTCTTTACATGTTTAAATTCATTGCACAAATAGCTATAATCTACTGCTTATTATATCATCTAAACAGCTTTTTCCCTAACGGCAGGAATATCCATCAACATTCTCTCTTCTCTTAGGAAACTTCCTGCTTGGTATGATAGCCTTCATCATTCCTTTATTTTATCAATATAAGCTAACAACTCGTTAGTTTTTGCTTCCATCATTGATATATCTCCCCGCGACTCCACATTTAAGCGGATAACCGGCTCAGTGTTAGAGGTGCGAAGATTAAAACGCCACACATCATATTCTACCCCGAGACCATCTGTACGATCAACCTTAGCTCCTTCAAAAATATATCTATCTTCCACAAGCTCTAGCACTTTTTTGGCGTCAGCTACTGTGCGATTGATTTCTCCACTGCAAGGATACTTCATCATTCGTTCATTAACAAGCAATGACAGCGGTTTATTCACTTCACACATCAAAGCAGTAACCAGCAGCCAGGGAATCATACCGCTGTCGCAGTACGCGAATTCCCTGAAATAATGATGAGCGGACATTTCGCCACCATAAACTGCGTCCTCTTTACGCATGCGCTCTTTTATAAAAGCATGGCCAGTCTTACTTTGAATGGGAATACCACCAAACTGTTCAACGAGCTCAATCGTATTCCAAGTCAGGCGAGGATCATATATAATTTTACTCCCTGGCTGACGTGTCAAAAAAGCTTGCGCCAAAAGCCCTACAATATAATAGCCTTCTACAAAGTTACCTATTTCATCAAAGAAGAAGCACCGGTCAAAATCTCCATCCCAGGCAATGCCAATATCAGCACCTGAATCTCGCACCGCTTGTGCCGTTGCTTCCCGGTTTTCCGGCAAGAGAGGGTTAGGTATGCCTTGTGGGAAGGTTCCGTCTGGCTGGTTGTGTAATTTGATGAATTGAAACGGCAATATTTTTTCCAATGCGTCGAGAACCGGACCTGCGCAGCCATTACCTGCATTTACAACGATCTTGATGGGACGCATTTTGGATACATCCACATACTCCAGTAGATGCTGAATGTATCGATCCATGATGGAAATTTGAGTGACGTTCCCCTTTTTTTCAGGCAATGGGCACAAGAATCTTCCTGTCACTGCCAAATCCTCAATATCGCGTAGTCCAGTATCACCACTAATAGGCTTTGCTCCTGCTTTCACCAGCTTTAATCCATTATAATCCATGGGATTGTGACTGGCAGTAACCATAATTCCACCATCTGTTGCTAAGTAAAATGTCGCAAAATAAACTTGCTCTGTTCCACAAAGTCCAAGATCTAATACATCACAGCCTGCATCTGTCAGCCCCTGAATCAAAGCCGCTGCTAAAGGCTCACTCGTTAAACGGACATCCCGGCCGACAACAACCTTTTTCGCGCCTAACAGTTCAGCATAGGCCCGACCAATCCGATAGGTCAGTTCTTCATTTAGTTCCTGTGGCACCTTCCCGCGGATATCATAGGCTTTAAAGGCAGTTCTATTCAAAGACATGCAAAACCTCACTTTCTGTACCTTTAAACACTTTATTTAATCTCTCTTCCTCGCATGATCCGCCACCATGCAATTGAACTTTTAGTTTGTTTTTCCGCTCTTGCTGATTCTATATCCAAAGGAGTATCTCCAGGCTGAGCCCACTCCAGCTTCTCAGCATTTCCGTTTTCTATCCTACCAATATAAGATGGTGTAAGCCATAACTGATCATTGATTACGAATTCTTTATGCTTTGTTAAACTTTCTCCAATGGAATAGTAGGTAAATCCTTGCGGCGCAATTAGTTCCAGCAAAGTAGGGCTAATATCAATATGACTGCCTACTACCTTATCAGGCAGCATTTGTTTCGTTACTCCCTGACCATAAAAAATCAGCGGGACAGCATATCTTTCGTATAATGCCGGATTAGCTTCAAGATTAACCCGATCACCATGATCCCCAGTAATGATAAATAAGCTTTCCGGATATTTGCTATACATATTCTGGACAAATTCTGTTAAGACTTTATCGGCATACCAAAAGTGGCCAAGCTTAGTTATCCATTCCTGGTCTGACTTTAATTTACCAGGTAATCCATTATTAATACTATCCTCATCTATATTTTCGCCTTTTAGATCTATCGTATAAGGCGGATGATTCGATGTAGTTAAAATAACATGAAAAGTCGGTTGATCATCTTTAAACATATCGGATATAGCATTCAGAAATTGCTTATCCTCGCTCCCCCAGGCATTACCACCTTGGTTTGTCAGATCATTGCTGCCATAAAATGTATCGAACCCCTGTGATAAGACAAATTCTTCTACCCGCTGCCACGAACTAAAGCCACCGTACCAAAAAAACGTTTTATAACCTAATTTTTTCATTTGTGCTGCAATAGAACTCGCGTAAGCTTCTTTATATGTTTCTTTTTGATAATTAGGCGAAAGATTAACTTCTGGTAAACCTGTAACAATCCCATTAACTGCTGTCATAGTAGACGTACTGGCCGGCAAAAAAGTTTGAACATGAACTGCATTGTCCTGTGCTATAATCTTTTTCATTCCATTGGCAATATTTAAATCTTTATAGCTGGGTAGCAGCGGCCATTCTGCATAACTTTCCGCAATGATTAAAAAAACGTGTCTGGGCTTCTTTATTTTTGATCCTTGTGCTTCTTTTTTAAAAAAATCATCTATATTCGCAGTTTCTATTGCATGACCTGACAAATAACTTCCGTATTCAATTATTTGCTCTTTTTTAACATTTAAATCTTTGCCACTTTTTAATTTTGCATTAATACTATACGCACGATACATTGCCTGAACATCGTCAAGTATCGCCTCATTTAGGAATTCATCCTTGCTTTTAGCCGCACTTTCCCAACTGATTCCGCTCCCATAGGTCAAACTTCCCCCAAAGCGCGTAAATACAATGAGTAAACATATAGTCATTAACACAGCTGTGCGAAATACATTTCTTTGTATTTTTTTTGAAAACCAGGGCATCTCATATGTGCCAGCATTGATAATTCTTTTAAATATCTTACATAATAAGTAAGCGACTAAAAAAGATCCCGCCAATCGAGCCACTAAATGATATTGCTGTAGTAAAGTATAGAATAAAGCCACCGGATCGTCCTTAAAGGTATTAAAAATGAAAACATTAAAAGCCATATGAAATTGCTCATAATAGGGAATCCTAACCTGAAATAATATACTAAGAAGCGTTATATAAATATAAGCCAATCCTAAACGAATGTTTTGCACTTTAGCGGATCTGATAAAGATATTTAAAACTGTGCAAAATAAAAAAGATGCTAACGTTATAATCCCGGCACTTTTTAAACTTAACCTCGCACCATAATATAAAGACATCGCTATGTCTTTACCTGAAGTGCCTTCACTTAAGTATTCATGTAAAATACCAATAAAGCCAGCTCTGAATAAACAGATAACGGCCAAAATGAATACATATAATTTTAGATCCTGTTGTAAATTTTTAAAGAACTGATCCCATCTGGACATTCGTGCGATACCCCTTTAATGTGAAATTCACCTAACCCCATTGCAAGAGAAAAGATTACCGCATCACTTTTGTTTTGTACATTTACAAATAAGCTCATTTAATCACTATATACGTAAAGCTTATTTGTTCAAAACATGAGTGGCACGGCAATCTTTTATTTATCATTCACCTTTCGCTAAGCTCGACCATAAATATCGTCGAAGCGTACAATATCATCTTCTTCTAAATACTTACCATTTTGTACTTCGATAATTTCAAGCGGAATCCTGCCGGGGTTCTCTAAGCGATGTTTAGTTGACATCGGAATAAATACGCTTTCATTTTCGTGAACCATTTTTATCTCTTCGCCGATCGTTACCTTAGCTGAACCTCCAGTAACAATCCAATGCTCACTGCGATGATAGTGCATTTGTAAGCTTAGGCGTTCACCAGGAGCAACAACGATTTTCTTCATTTTATATCCAGGGCCTTCCCCAAGTACCGTATAGCGTCCCCAAGGCCGATGGACAGTCGTCGCCACTTCTGCTTCAGAGCGGCCCTGCTGCTTCAATTGACATACTACATCTTTCACCTTTTGAGACTCACCTTTTTTAGCAACTAATATGACATCGTCAGTCTCAACTACCAATAAATCCTCCAGACCAATACCGGCAATTAAACGACTTTGTCCCAACACAAGCGAATTTGATGAATCGACTAACAGGCAATCGCCCTCAATCGCATTACCATTTTCGTCCTTAGCCAGCACATCATAGATTGCATCCCACGACCCAATGTCATTCCAATAGGTAGTAAGCGGAATAGTAACAACCTTATGCGATTTTTCGGCTATTGCATAATCAATAGAAATACTTGGCATGTTCGCAAAATTCTCAATAATAACTTCCCATGACTTCGCTGCCAGAGTTGCAATCTCCGGTGAAAATGCATCCAATTCCTCTTGTAAACAGCTAATCCTAAAGGCAAACATCCCGGAATTCCAATAGTAGTTGCCAGCTTGAATATATCTTATAGCAGTCTCAGTATCCGGTTTCTCCCGAAATGAATCTACAACAAATCCCGCCCCACAGGGTGCTCCTGCCTGAATATAACCATAACCAGTTTCCGGTTTATCCGGCTTTATGCCAAAGGTGACTATTTTCCCTTGCTTAGCTACATCAACTGCCATGTGCACCGATTTACAAAAGTCATCTGGTTGTCGAATTACATGATCAGCAGGAGTTACAAAAATAACTTCATTCTCAGAGACTCCTATTTTATCTATACAATAACGCGCTGCCAAAGCAATTGCCGGTGCAGTATTACGAGCAACCGGCTCCAGGATAATATGAGCTTCTTCAATACCACACGTTTTCAGTTCCGCCTGAACATGATGAAGATATTCTTTATTAGTCACTATCACCAGATCGGTTTCTGCCACTACCGGCTGAAACCGATTTATCGTCTGTGCTAACAACGATACTTCATCACCGATTTTCAGAAACTGTTTTGGATATCCCTGACGGGATAACGGAAACAGGCGAGTCCCGCCGCCTCCGGCTAAAATAACTACTTTCATTCGGCACTCTCCTCAACACTTTTATATAATCAGATCTAAAATTAATTTATTTCGTACTTATACTATAGTAATTTATTTTCAACATTCGTGTTCTGGAACCCTTTTCGCGAAAAAGCGGACTAAATATTAGTTAGCTAAATAATGATGATTGTAACTTCCTAAATTACGATATATCGAATTATACGGTTAAAAATAGAGGCAACAAGCATATTATACTCCCTCTCCCTGTATATATCCAACAAAGATTGTCATCAAAAATCCTCATCTTGAAACAAGATGAGGATCGCAGTTAATTCTCTAATACTCTTCATTCATGCCACAAAACACCCGATCTAAAAAAGCCCATTATTTTTTTCAAAATGCCAGGCATCTTTGCACATGGCTACTAAACCCCGCTTGGCTGTCCAGTCTAAATCCTGCCTTGCCTTCGAAACATCTGCATAAAACTCTGCAATATCCCCTGGCCTTCTGTCTACTATCTCATAGGGCAGCTTTATACCGTTAGCTCGCTCAAATGTTTTTATCAATTGCAACACACTTGTACCACGGCCAGTTCCTAAATTGTAGATATGTACTCCGGTAGTGACTTTATCTAAGGCCGCTACATGCCCCTGAGCTAAATCACAAACATGAACATAATCCCTTACGCCAGTACCGTCAATAGTCTCGTAATCATTGCCAAACACACGCAATTTATTTTGTTTACCTTTAGCTACCTGTGTTATAAAGGGCATCAAATTATTGGGTAGCCCATTAGGGCTCTCACCAATCAAACCACTTTCATGAGCTCCTACGGGATTAAAATACCTCAGTAACGCGATCGAGCACGCCGGATTCACTTTTGCAAAATCAGTAAGTACTCGCTCACTTATTACCTTCGTTTCACCATAAGGATTTGTGGTAGGCAAAAGGGACATAGACTCCATAAACGGTACTTTATTATCGCCATATACAGTAGCCGATGAACTGAATACAAAACGTCTGACTCCATATTTTTGGCTTAATTTGGCTAAGACCAAAGTACTAACAACGTTGTTATAATAATATTCCAGGGGTTTAACTACCGATTCACCTACGGCCTTAAATCCGGCAAAATGAATAATACCATCAATCACATTCTTGGAAAAAATGGCCTCCATAGCAACTTCGTTAGTAACATCCACTTTGTAAAAGGTTACTTCCTTACCAGTAATTTTTTGTACTTGATCTACTGTTTCTATTTTACTGTTGGAGAGGTTATCGGCAATAATCACCTTATGTCCAGCTTCCAATAAAGCAACACAAGTGTGCGATCCGATATATCCGGCTCCTCCTGTGACAAGAATATCCATATCAAGGCTCCTTTAATATATATATATATCAACTTACCTACATTCTATTTCCATACTTTAAACTTTTCAAAGAAAATCCTCATCTTAAAGCAAGATGAGGATTTCAGTTATTCCTTTACCCGTCCGGCGGCAGCTTCTTGATTACTCACAATTAATGGACCAATATTATTCACCAGGTATTTTAGAAACTCCTCCCTTAGTTCAGGACGTTTAAGGGCAAACTCAACAGTTGCTTCCAAATAACCTTGTTTGTCGCCTACATCATAACGACGCCCCCAGAAGTTGTAAGCAAATACTGGATGCGTGACGGCAAGTCGTCGTAAGGCATCAGTCAGTTGAATCTCTCCTCCCCGCCCGGGAGCAGTAGTTTCGAGTAAATCAAAAATTTCCGGCTGGATGATATATCTTCCCAAAATTGCTAATTGGGACGGAGCTTCGCCTACCGAGGGCTTTTCCACCAAGTCAACAGCCTTCCAAATATTGTTTTTTACTGGCAATGGCTTGACAATACCGTAGCTTGATACCTTATGCAATGGTACCTCCTGGACACCTAAAATAGTACCAGGGCAATCCGTATATACATCCACCATCTGTTTTAAACAAGGCACCTGGGCATCAATAATGTCATCACCAAGCAATACGGCAAAGGGCTCATTCCCTACAAACTGCTTGGCACACAATACAGCATGACCGAGGCCCTTTGCTTCCTTTTGCCGGACATAATGAATAGTTACATTCGATATTTCTTGCACTAAGCCTAGTAGATCATATTTCCCCTGTATTTTTAACGTATGTTCAAGCTCAAAAGCACAATCAAAGTGATCTTCGATTGATTTTTTATTTCGGCCCGTTATAATCAGAATCTCTTCAATACCGGACTGAACAGCTTCTTCGACAATATATTGAATAGCCGGTTTATCGACTATGGGAAGCATTTCCTTAGGCTGGGCTTTCGTTGCTGGAAGAAAGCGTGTTCCTAAGCCAGCAGCTGGAATAACAGCCTTACGAATCTTTTTGGATATCATATATTGAACACCTGCCTCTGCTTCTTTGTACCATCGAAGTATAGTTTCTATTTAAGTTGCATATTTCCTGCAGAAGACAATACTTACCAGTGCACTACTCATTTATTAAGGACCTTATATATTCTTCAAGTGATTGCTGCCAGCTGCGCATTGAATCACCGACTGTCATTCGCAGCATGTAGTTATCTAAGACAGAATGTGCAGGACGCTTGGCGGGTCGAGGAAATTCACAAGTCGTAACCGGCAATACTTCAATCTGTTTGCCTGCCTGAAGAAAAATCTCGCAGGCAAATTCATACCAGGAACAATGTCCCTGGCAAGTTCCATGATAGGTACCGTAAGCATCTGTAGCTAACAACGTAAATATGCTCTTTGCTAAGTCAACCGTAGATGTAGGCGTACCAATCTGATCATCTACCACCCGAAGCGTACTATTCTTCTCAGCAAGATTCAGCATCGTCCGAACGAAATTGTTGCCTTCGCCATACAGCCAGGCTGTGCGGATAATATAATGGCGTCCCAATATCTGCCTTACTGTTTCTTCGCCCTGCCACTTGGTAATACCATATACACTTTGTGGATTAATAGTATCAAATTCCCTGTAAGGTTCTCGCTTCTGTCCGTCAAAAACATAATCAGTGCTTACATATACCATTCGCGCGCCTGTTTCCAAGCATCCGGCGGCAATATTTTGCGCTCCTACCACATTGACGCGAAATGCTCCATCATAGTCAGATTCTGCACCGTCTACATTGGTATAAGCTGCACAGTGAACAACAGCTTGCGGTTTTACGTCTCGCATAAATGCTGCTACTGCAGCACTGTTAGTAATATCCAATGTATTATAATCTGTCAGAACTAATTCGTGCTTATGACCTTGATTAGCAATCTCTTTTCCCAATTGCCCATTAGCACCGGTAACTAAAATCTTCACGATATCACTTCCTTAGTAGTGTGGCAGCTTCTTGATAGTTGTGGCAGCTTCTTGATTTGGTAAAAGTATTAATTTAGATATCAGTATCCATTTTACATAACCCCGTCTTCAGCTTGGGGAGTGTACATCTATTAGCAACTAACTGATGCCGGTCTTCAAAAAGCCAATGATTTTATTATACTTTATCTACATGTTTATCAGCTATATTTACTGCGCCACCATTCAAGTGTTTCTATAATACTATTCGAAAATGCTCTCCGTGGCTTCCACTCAGTTGCTTGTGTTAGTTTTTCAGCTGAACCAATAAACAAGGGAACATTAGATGGCCTAAACTTTTCTTGATCTACCTGGACCTCTACCTCTACTTTACACTGAGAAAGCAGTGTACTTAATATCTCTTCAGCAGTGTGTGGTTGACCTGAACATACATTATAAATACCTGTCTCCACGTTTTTTTCAAGCAAGGTCACATATGCTTCAATTACATCTCTAACATCAGTAAAATCACGCTGAGCGCTTAAATCACCTACACGTAAAATTCGTTCAATTGACCCATTTTCCATTCGGGCTATTTGGCTAGCAAAATCACTTACAACAAACCCTTCACGCTGATGGGGGCCAAAATGATTAAAGGGTCTAACATGAATTACATTAATCTTTTCTTGTTCTGCTAGCTGCAATGCAATCTGTCCTGCGGCTAATTTACTTATTGCATAAGGATTTTGCGGCAAACAGTAATCATCTTCAGTCAATGGCCTGCCATGTTTACCAGTAAGTCCATATTCTTCACTTGATCCAATTGTAATAATTTTAGTTTTTGGCGAAAATTGAGCTACTGCTTTGACAATATTTGTCGTACCAATTGTATTAACTAGCACCGTACCAGAAGGATTTTCCCATGAAGTTTTTACCATGCTTTGTGCGGCTAGATGAATTATTGCATCTGGCTGCAATCTGTAAACAACAGAATTAACTTGCTCACTGTCAACAATGTTTAAAAGTGCTACCTCTATATACTTTGCAGAGTCATTAGCAGCATTCAATACGCCAGCAATAATACTGTGATCGCGTTGGTATAAGGTTCTTATCAAATAGGAACCTACAAATCCATCTGCTCCAGTTACTAGTATTCTCATATGAGACTCCTTTCGAGCAAGAGTTAATTTTCTCGCTTCGCTGCCTCTGCTAAATATGCTTGTTGCAATAATTCTGCTCTTACTCGCATTATATCTGCATCTACCATCATTTTAATAAGATCATTAATACTAGTCTTAGGAACCCAACCTAATTTTTCCGTAGCTTTAGCTGGATTTCCTAGCAAAACTTCTACTTCAGCTGGTCGATAGAACTTAGGATCAACAACAACATAGTCTTCATAATTTAGTCCAACATGTTCAAAGGCAATTTTACACATATCGCGTACCGTTGTTGTATAGCCCGTCGCCACAACGTAGTCATCCGGTTGATTCTGCTGGAGCATTAGCCACATGGCCTCAACATAATCGCCAGCAAATCCCCAGTCACGTTTTGCGTCGATATTGCCTAGCCTGAGTTCCTTCTGAGTACCTAGTTTTATTCTTGCCACAGCATCTGTCACCTTTCGGGTCACAAATTCGATACCTCTAAGAGGTGACTCGTGATTAAATAAAATGCCGCTGCAAGCATACATATTATAGCTTTCCCGATAATTTATTGTCATCCAGTGGCCAAATAGCTTTGCAACACCATAGGGACTACGAGGATAAAATGGTGTTTTCTCTGACTGTATCTCTTCTTGGATCAGTCCAAACATTTCACTAGTTGATGCTTGATAAAATCGAATTGCAGAATTTGTTAGACGAATTGCCTCCAAAACATTCAAAACACCTACACCTGTTGACTGCGCAGTGAGTACTGGCTGCTCCCATGAAGTTGCTACGAAGCTTTGCGCCCCTAAATTATATACTTCTGAAGGTTGCGCCTTTTTTACTGCGCGAATCAGCGATGCTAAATCGGTTAAATCCCCTTCAATAAACTCTATCTTATCTGCTATTCCTAGAAACTCTAATCTCCAAGTAGTTTTAGTCGACCTCCTAGCTATTAAGCCGTACACTTTATATCCTTTTTGTAGTAATAAGTTAGCTAAG
>JAEYSJ010000383.1 GCA_023434855.1 Bacillota bacterium
AAAGTGCAGATACCTGACATTACCGATGCGCAGACTGGCACTTAACGTGCCGTTTTTACTCTCTTTAAAGCCGAAGCCTTCCAAATAGCCTTCATCGAATATCGGGGAAAAGCCTTTTAATGTATCCTGTTCGCGGTTGGTGCGAACAATGCTGTGCAGCCGGAGACCCGGGCCTAAATCCACTTCAGAACGCAACTGAAAGTTGCGGGCTTTAAATTCATCAGACCACACAAACAATCCCACACTGGCTTCCCAGTTTCCCCTGCCAGCTCCAATAGTGGGAAAAAGCCAGCCCGTTTTTTGTTCAAAAGCATGCTCAGCAAAGACTGCCGAGCTGCTAAGCAGTAATGCTGCAATAGTTGATGCTAAAATTCGTAGTTTCATAATACCCTTTCGCTCCATCTTCTATTTCTTATTTTTCAGTTTTTGCAGACTTGGCCCCAGAATGCGTTTGTACGTCTCAACACCGGGCTGATCAAAAGCATCCACATTGGCCAGTTCGCCTTCATAGGCAACTGACAAAGCAAGCAAATACAGCAGTTCGCCCAGGTGATAGGCATTGAGCCTCGGCAGTGTAAAAGTCGCATTGAAGCGGCAATCGCCCGCTAAGGCCTGGGCATTGGCCTGCCGCGCAGCTTCCATGCCCTGACTTAAGCTGATCCCGGCGATATCGGCTAATTTAGCAGTATCGGGAAACAAGTTAGGAATTACCGGATCAGTGTCCCACTCTAAAACACGGATAAACTGGACAATTTTATTGCGTTTGCCATCCTGATGCTGCTGGGTCTGGGCATGCATATCCGTAGTACCTACGGCAGCAACGGGAGTCCGCCCGTAGAAAATCTCCTGCCCGTCGCGATTCACCCGCTTGCCGAGGGATTCGGCCAACAGCTGAATATACCACTCGGATACCGACTTAAGATAGTCTCCATAGGGCATAAATATTTCGATATCCCGGCCATACGTTTCGGCACCGAGATATTTAAAAGCTGCCGTTAAAAGTGCAGGGTTCTGCCTGATGTCATCCGTCTGGCACGCTTTGTCCATACCTTTAGCCCCTGCCAGAAAGGCATCAATATCGAAGCCAATGCAGGCTGCGGTAATCAGCCCAACTTCAGAGAAGATGCTAAAGCGGCCCCCCACTCCGTCCGGTACACTGAACATCGGCCAGCCTTGCTCTCTCGCGAGCTTATGAAGCAGTGTCTCGTTTGTTCCTTCAGCCGGATCAGTCACTGCAACAACAGCTACTTCAAGGTTAGGCGTTTGTTTTAGGCGCTCATAGGCAACCATAAAGGTAGCCATCGTTTCCAAGGTTGAGCCGGACTTTGAAATAACAATAAGGGTTACCCGGTATGGTTCACCTTGCTTTAACTCTGCCTCCCGGCATATATGTCCGATCAATTCATCGGTACGCCGCGGGTCGAGATTATTGCCGCTGAAATACAGCTTAGGGTAGCCCTGTCGTTCTTCTGTTGATTTAAAGTTATAAAAATCACCGCAGTGTATATCAAATAAGACCTTGTTACCTAAAAAAGAACCACCAATCCCGAAGGAAACGACTGTATCTACCTTGTAACGCAATGATCCGCCAAACTGTTGTAAGCGCTCAATAACCTCGGGTGAATTAATATGGCCGGTTTGGATATATGGCAACTGGGTAAACAAGACCTTTTCCGGTTGTCCGTCCTTGGAAAGATGGCCTTTTACGATACCCGTTGACCGCATCTGCATGACAGCCTGATGCGCATCATGCAATTGCCCTGCGGCCGCGGCAAGATCCTTAGCAGTTACTTTTCCATCGCCGTACAAATTGGTGTAATCGAAGGTAAAGCCGGAAGAAAGTGTTAGGACTGACATAGTTGCACGCTCCTATCATTCTCTACTTTGATTAATACTTTACTTCATTTCTACTAATTTGCTCTCCAGTTGCCTTATAAAGTATTTGCCTTTTCCGATGGAAAACCCTTCCTGACTGTAGTAAAATTCAAGCAATACAATCTAGAAGCAGGTGATAATATGCTTTATGTGCTCAAAGTTATTTATAATACTTTATTTATACCGCCTGGTATATTCCTGTCACTGCTGCTTGCCCTTGCTGCACGGACTTATCGCAGTCAACGGAAAACTGCTGTATTTTTATTTGCTTTTACGATCCTTTTTTATTTTTGCACCATATCAGCTGTTGCCGATCCCGTCATTCGCTCTCTCGAATCCCGTTATACACCTCCTGCAGTGATCAGTGGTGATGTCATTGTTCTGCTGGGAGGAGGAGCAACGCTAGATACGCCTAATTTAACTGGCCCCGGTCATCTTAGCGGCTACGCTGCTAATCGCTTGCTGACTGCCGCCCAGCTCTATCATAAATACCGACTTCCTATCCTGGTATCGGGAGGTAAGGTCCTCGAGACATCGGGCACCGAAGCGGAGTTATCACGAATACTCTTATTAGACCTTAACGTTCCGGATGAGAAGATCCTTGTCGAGAATCAAAGCCTCAATACGTCACAAAATGCAGTATATAGTAAAAAACTACTAGATTTTTACGGTTTTAACCAGCCGATACTAGTCACATCAGCCTTTCACATGCCCCGTGCAGTACTGCAGTTTCAAAAGGTCGGCAGCAAAGTAATTCCTTATCCAACTGACTATCAGGCTAATGTTCATAACCTAATATCGTGGTTTGATTTTATCCCGTCCAGTAATGCTTTGACAAACATTGCTTTGACTACCAAAGAGTACCTTGGACTGGCAGCTATTCACTGGTATTGACTAAAAAATGTATTCCGACTTTGCTTGTCGGATAAAGAAGATAGTGATACAATAAAGTAATATGATTTTCAGTTATTTTTCAGATTTCTATCAGAAAAAGGTGTTGCAACATGTATTTACTCAAGTATCCACTATTTGTCCTTATTGTTTTTTCCTATTATATTGCAGCTTACCTTCCACTCAACTGGGGCTGGGAAAACGGACTGCTCGAATGGTCGCAGGTAGTGATACTTGCTCTAGGAGCATGTTTAACCGGCTATTGGTGGCAGGAAGCGACTTCAACTAGGCGTTTTCACCATGCCCGCTTTTTTGCCTGGACGCTACCACTCTGGCTACTCATGATCGGCCGTGAACTCAGCTGGGGCCGGGTATTTTATCAAAGCGGTCTTGATCCGGTTAGCGGACCCTACTTCGCTTCTCTATCACAACTCCCCTACGGCAACATTGTTCATCCGGTAATCGCTGTCATTATCATTGCTTGGCTATTTTCCGTTATAAAGTACAAGCTATATGTTGTACCATATGAACTCTTCCGCCAGGGGCGCTTTCCAAACGGTGAATTTATTTTGGTGATTTTGTCCTTTTTTGTTGCTTATGTCGCTGAAAAACATCTTCACAATGCAATTATGGAAGAACTCATTGAATGTGTCGCCTATCTTTCCCTCATATTGACCGCCTATCGCGTTAGAGTTTCACTTCAGCAGCGCAATGCCATTATATTGCCACATCGTTTTCTTTGAAACCGACTAACCGGTCAATGCATATAGAAAAGAGGTTTTAAATTGCCTATAACATGGATTTTACTGGCCGGAGTATTAGTATCATACTTCATCAGCCCCTATCTCCCCCTATCGTGGGGCTGGGAAAATAATTTTTTAGAGTGGCTGCAGGTAGCTATTCTAGCGATTGGTATGACTCTTAACTACAGATGGTGGCAGAATGTTAATGCCACTATTGACTCTGCATCGGCTCTTTTTTTAGCCAGTACTTTACCGTTATGGTTGCTCATGATTGGAAGAGAGCTTAGCTGGGGACGGGTATTTTTCCCCAGCGGCTTTGATGCAGTCAGCGGTCCTACTTTTGTCTCATTAGCTGAGCTGCCTTACGGGACATTCGTTAATCCACTGTTGACTGTTATTATAGTATCTTGGCTGTTTGTAGTTATTAAATACCGTCTGTATAGAATTCCTTATGAGCTATTAAAAACAAAGAACTTTCCAATATATGAGCTGCTAATTGTGATCTTAGCACTGCTAGTTGCGGGATACGGCGAAAAGAAGCTGCACCTGCCTGTTATGGAGGAGTTCGATGAATGCGTTGCCTATTTGGGATTAATTTTGACAGCCTATCGTATTAAAAACGCATTAAAAAGATTCTAAAACAGAAAGTACAGTATTAATGTCGCTTCGTTTGCCTTTCTTTCCGCGCAGGCGAGGCGACATTAATACTTTGCTATGACTAATCAGTCATAAATATTTCTATTATTCACATTTTTATCTGAATAAGATAAGCAGTTATTTGCATATAATTGCTTATTGCGGAGTTATTTTCATAAGAGGTGCTTTTTGTAATGAACTCGACAATATTAAAGAAAAAATATGATTCTAATATTAATGTCTATTATCAAGATATCCTACCATCTGAATTAGCTGAAAGAATCATTAACTATATCTGGTTGAATAAACAGGATCCTCAAAACGATGAAAAATTTCAACTCGTTCAAAATACTAAAGCTGATGTATTTGCACTGCAATATGATAATGAAACGTATTACTTGAAAAGTTATTCTTTTCGTACTACATCGAAAATCTTTAAGAATTTTTTCAGGCCAGTTGAAGCAATACGCTGTTTTCAGACAGCGGTTAAACTGAAAAAGGCTAATATCCCTGCAGCCGAACCTATATTGGCCTTAACTAAAAATGTAAACTTCTTGGTTGTTGATAGTATTTTTGTAACTCGCGAAGTTCGTGGTGTAGATTTACATACCTACCTATTAAATAATACCCCGGATAATTCTCAATTGCGCGAAAAAATTATTAAAAAGCTAGCTATAATTTGGAGCGAGTTAATTAATCATAGTTTCGTACATTTAGATCCAGGCTTAAATAATTTAATCGTTGCCTCAGGAAAAACATCAATTCAACTTAATTTAATTGATATTGATGCTATCTACTCTCTTCCCTATCTACCCAAACGCCTATTATTAATAAAAAATCTTCAACGGTTAAAACAAAGAATGAAAAATTTTTCTGCAACAACAAATGAGTTTAATTTATTTATCACAGAATTTTTAAATAGGTGTCATGTATTTAGAGAGTTTTCTTTTATAAAAAACCATTTTATAACCAAATAATATTAATCAAGAGATCTTTTATCAACACAAATGATAAAAGATCTCTTGATTTACACTACTACCGGTGGTATATTTTCCTAGAAAGCATGCGGCAAGCGGAATCGGCACTTGCGATTCTGCCTCTTGGCTGAGCCGCATTAATTGAAGGAGGCAAAAGTAAGTGCTGGATAATATAGAAAGAATCCTGATAATTCGCAGAGGCGCGATTGGTGATATTGTTTTCACCCTTCCTGCTTATTATATGCTTAGGAGTAATTTCCCTAACAGTAAAATCAGCTTTTTGGTTAAAGACAATTATTCACCTGTTCTAAGGGGGTTCCCAGGTCTTGACGAAACTCTGCTTATCAGTAATAAAATACTTGCTTCCGGCAATGTATTTACGATTGGTAAAATGAGTATTGACCTTTTGCATACTATGAAAACCAACAATTATCAATTAGTAGTTGATTTTGCCGGACACGGAGAACAGGCATTTTTCCTCTGGTTAAGCGGCATAAAACATCGCTGGGGATTAATTAAAGCTAAGAAACCTATTCGTCAAAGGTTCTACACGAACAGTTTTATAAGGCAGCAAAACGTCCATGTAATTGATCAGCATCTCGCTTTGCTTAAGCAAGGAGGCCTAACCTCCCCCACTGTTAAAAATGATTACATTGTTCCACAGGATCACCTGGATCGAGCTAAAGCACTATTTGCTAATTGGGGCCTTACATGCCAAAAACCTACTATTTTTATTCAACCGTTCACGGGTGATGGCATACCCGGTAAAATATGGCCATTAGAACGATATATAAAGCTGGCAGAGCATTGGGAAAGACAAGGAGTGCAAATACTATTTGGCGGTGGACCATCAGAACGGCAAAACCTGACGGAAGTAGCGGCTCGTTTTCCGGTTGCTGCGGGAGAAGCTGACTTTGTCACCTCCATAGGATTATCAACATTGTCTTCAATCGTAGTCGGTGGAGACACTGGCCTGCTTCATGCCGCTCTAGCCGCAGGTAAGCGCACCGTAATGGTTGTTGGTCCTACAAATTACCAATTAATTGGTCCTTATCGAAAACCCGAATGGACTGTCCGGCCACACTCTGGAATATCTATAGAAACAATTACTGTAGAACAGCTGATCGCCGCTACCCAAACAGCACTAAACGAAACTTTTGGTTAAACACAGTGGGTTTTTATTCTGACTGTTTTTGGAAGGATGAGCAAGATGTCAATCGATATGTACCTAATCATTTCTATCGCTCTATTCGTTATAGTATTAAGTGTTACATACGTGTATTCCAAGAATAAAAGCAGCTCTGGCGCCCAGAATATTCAAGCATTCTCTTATGACTTTGAAGCGGTCAACTCAATTTTGGCAGAAGGCAAGAGAATACTAATTCTGGCCCCACATCAAGACGATGAGGCATTAATGTGCGCAGGAGTCATTAGCCATGCGTTACGTAATGGAGTGGAAGTAAAAATTGGTGTCATCACCAATGGTGATAAAAAAGGTCGTAAAATCGGTCTAACTCGTATAAAAGAAACAATTAAGGCTATGGATTGTTTGGGATTAGACGGAAAGAATATAACATTCTTTGGTTACGGCAGTACAGAAATGAATGTTAAGACTAGTTTCATGTACCGGCTTTATCACGCTGACACAGATAGCACCGTAATTGCTTCGAATGTTGGATCAGAAACTTACAGTATTCCGGATTCTCCAGAATATCACTATCAAAAATTCGGTAGTCCCGGCGCCTACAACAGATCTTCCCTCCGCGAAGATCTTAAATTGTTTATAGCGGAATACAAACCTGATCATATTTTTACTGCATCCCTATACGATATTCATCCAGATCATTTTATTCTTTATCAATTTATTATTGAAGCAATAATTGCCACAAAACGTACTACTCCTGCCTATTCACCTATATTACATGAATATATAATTCATTCCCATGACGGCGACGATTTTTGGCCGCTTCGAAATCAGAAAAATAATACGCCGGCGCCATTTTCCAAACCCGCTACATTTGACACTGATACTTTGTTAGACTGGGAGAAGCGAGAAATATTTACTGTACCTATTGAAATGCAAAGTATTCCCTATTCCAAAAATAAAAAGCATGTCGTTATTAGTAAATACCGTAGTCAGCGACCCTCAGGTAATAAAAATTACTTATACTCTTATGTAAAACGTGATGAGATTTTTTGGAAAAAGGACTTCTCTAATATAGCCTTGCTTGCAAGTGTTCGTGTTTCTTCCGAGAATCTTGCAACAGATCAGCTTGGTTGTAAAGTCATTGATGGAATAAGCGAGGGCTATCCACGCTTTCCAAAAAACGAGTGGGCATCACTAGGAGAAACGGCAGGAGCCTGGATCCAATTAAATTGGTCTCAAGCCCATAACGTTAACAAAATAGTTCTGTATGACCGTCCAAATTTGAAAGATAATATAATTAGCGCCACACTGTCTTTCAGTGATGGAACTTGGATTGATACAGGTCCCCTGCCGAATAATGGCAGTAGTTATGAAATCTTATTTGCCCCTAAATCAATTAATTGGGTTAAACTAACTGTAACCAAGGCAACCGGTGAAAATGTAGGATTAAGTGAATTTGAAGTTTATCAGACTCCTGAAAATTCAAATCTTAGCTCTAATTCGCTACAGGGAGAACCATTATGCAAATAAATGTTTTACATATGAGTCATTTTGAAATACGCTATGGCGCAGAGAAACAATTACTGGATT
Organism: Bacillota bacterium; assembly: GCA_023434855.1. The sequence goes on from JAEYSJ010000383.1 coordinate 7,860, forward strand.
ATTTGTTCCTTGCTGATCAATCTCCTAATGAGATAAGCCATCATGTTTGCGCATTGCGGCTCAGCAGTTCAATCCACAATGAATTAAAAAGAATGAACATACCACTTTTTATTACCAAACTATGGCCATGGAACGTTGCTGAATTGCGGGCCTTTGTAAAAAAGCATAACATTCATATCTTACATGTCCACAATCAATTGCGCTTTCCGCTGCGCTCGCGAATTCTCCCAAAACTAGCAGGAATACCACTAATCTTAGAGCATGAGCATGGAATGATCTGGAATACATCCTCAACCCGGTTTATTAAATGCACGAATCATTTGGTAAATGCCAATATATGCAATTCAAATGCGGCTAAAATAATGTTAAAACATAAGTGTGATATCGATGCTCAAGTAATTTATAATGGAATTGCACTTCCGACTGAAACCAAAGACAAACCCCAGCAATTAAAAATGAAGCTGGGCCTTCCCCCTAACACGCCAATTGCCGGTTTTGTCGGCCGGCTCAACAACCCTAAGGGATCTGAAGCATTTATCAGAATGATCCCGCTTGTAAAAAATGCCCTGCCTCAAGCAAGATTTGTTCTAGTTGGCGATGGCCCTATGCGCAGCAGTTTAGAAGCTGAAGCTAAGGATCTGAATATTCAAGATCAAGTCTTTTTTATGGGCTATCAAAAAGATGCCCATTTGTTAATGGAAGACATGGATGTGGTCGTAGTCCCTTCCTTTAGAGAAGCTTTTGGTAATGTTGTTATTGAGGCAGCTTTGGCAAAAAAACCGGTAATAGCCTCCAATGTAGATGGTTTGGCGGAAACGATTATTGACGGAGAAACCGGCTTTCTAATTGATTGTACAGAGCCAATTATATCTCGCACGAAAGGGACAAACAGGCTCCCTCAATCTGTCGTAGACGGCCGTACACATACACTTAGATCACCCTATTTACCAAATACTGCAATGCTGGCAGAAAAAGTAGCAGCATGCCTGCAAAATCCTGAAATGTCATCATTATTGGGCAGCCAGGCCTATTTACGAGCTAAAAGCTTATTTTCTTTAGAACGTTACCGCATGGATCTAGACAATAAATACCGGGAACTTGTAAGTGCGAATCAACTTTCTTCACACTAATAAGTACAATTTAATTTTTATAGAACAAGGCTGCTTCAGTAATAACTGAAGCAGCCTTTCTTTAATCATCTAAAAAAATCTCGCTATTTTCCACCATACCTCATTCCCTGAAAAAACAATTTTATATTTAAATTTATCGACCGTCTTTAAATGACTGGCATCCAGGTAAGGCAAATATATTGAGTACTCCTTATTAATCATTAATTGACGAGCCTCATCTTCGTAGCCATTCTTAATCATACGCCACAAAAATCTATATAATTTGTAGGCAATTCTCCTGTATAATATCTGCTGCAATTCTTGTTTATCGTTTTGCGAATAAGACTGTGACAAAATATATTCAGCTGCTCTTTTAAAACCATAAATAGCATGAATATGCTTCTGCCAATTCCACTTTGCTGTAATCGCCGATCCGGTGCGAATTCGATAGACCATTAATTCCTCGGGAACAGCCTGTACCATAGCACTTGAGACTAACTTCCAAATAAATTCTTGATCCTGTCCGACAAGGCATCCCTCAGTAAACTGCAATTTAAGCCGGTCAACTAACTCTTTCTGCACTAAAATAGCTCCAATGTGAAGTTGTGTCCCGCCTTGGATAACAGGAACCAGAATATTTCCACTGGTATAAGGATAGCTGAATTTTCTTGTTAAGCCGTTAGCATAAAGATGTGTATAACCACAATATGCCATATTATTATCACTTACCTGGAAGACCGTGAGTAATTTTTCTAAAAAATCTGGTTTCCACATATCATCGCCATCAAGAAAAGTCAAATATGTTCCTGAAGCATTCAATATCCCTGTATTTCTGGCTTTTGATACACCGCCATTAGTTTGACAAATTAAGCGAAATCGATCATCATGCTGAATGAAATCCCGAATAACCTCTATTGTATTATCGATTGATCCATCATCAACAATTATTGCTTCCCAATTACTAAGTGTCTGATTCTGTATAGATTCAAGTGTTTCTTTAATAAATGGTCCCACATTATACGCCGGTATAACTACAGATATGAGGTTATTCATAATTTAGCTCCTTTTAACTTCCAGTTCCGTCCGGACACTATTCCTTTTTACTGAAGCGGTCTATGAAGGCCAGCAACTCGGCTGTTTTAGCCTCCATCAGCGCTGCATCCGCCCTGGCTTCCACATTCAAGCGAATAACTGGCTCTGTATTAGACATCCGTAAATTAAATCGCCATTCTTCATACTCAACACCCAGCCCGTCAGTCCGGTCAATCCGAGCAGTATCATTTACAAACTTTCTTTCTACATGCTCCAATACCTGTTTCGCATCCACCACAGTTCGATTGATCTCACCACTGCAGGGAAACTTAGCCATACGCTCATTAACTAAAACAGCTAACGATTTTCCTGTAACACACATTGACAATGCGATTAAAAGCCACGGAATCATACCACTATCACAGTAAGCAAAATCCCTAAAATAATGATGAGCCGACATTTCTCCTCCATATACGGCATCTTCATTACGCATGCGCTCTTTAATAAAGGCATGACCAGTCTTACTCTGTACTGGAATGCCGCCTAACTGCCTAACAAGCTCAATTGTATTCCAGGTTAAACGGGGATCATATATTATTTTAGCGCCAGGCTGACGATGTAAAAAAGCCTGTGCTAAGAGGCCCACAATATAGTATCCTTCGATGAAATTCCCCTCTTCATCAAATAGGAAGCAGCGATCAAAGTCTCCATCCCAGGCAATACCCAAATGCGCCCCTGTCTTACGTACAACAGCTGCTGTTGCTTCCCGATTCTCCGGCAGAAGAGGATTTGGTATTCCGTGCGGAAAAGTCCCATCAGGATGATGATAAACTTTAATCATTTCGAATGGCAAATGCTTTTCAAGGGCATCCAAAACCGGCCCGGCACAGCCGTTGCCGGCATTGACCACAATCTTTAAAGGCCGCAGATTCGAAACATCAACATAACTCATTAAATGCCGAATATAAGCATCCAAAATGGTTACTGACTGTACAGTCCCCTTTTCCCCTGGAAGCACAGGCGCAAAGGCAGCACTTACTGCCATTTCCTCAATATCTCTAAGGCCAGTATCTCCACTTATCGGCTTAGATCCAGCCTTTACCAGTTTCAAGCCGTTATAATTCATAGGATTATGACTGGCCGTCACCATAATTCCACCATCAGTATTCAAATGAAAAGTCGCAAAATAGACCTGCTCAGTTCCGCACAGACCAATGTCAAGAACGTCACAGCCCGCATCGGTTAAGCCTTGTACCAAAGCTGCTACCAGAGAACTGCTGGAAAGTCTGACATCGCGACCGACAACAACTTTTTTAGCACCAAGAAATACCGCATATGCCCTGCCAATACGATAAACAAGTTCCTCATTCAGGTCTTCCGGCACTTTGCCGCGAATATCATAAGCTTTAAATGCAGCCCTGCTAAAACCAGCCATAGAATATTATCCTCCTTGCTCAATCAGTTCATGTCTCGATTACGGTTACACTCATTCTATGCTTTTTCCACGGGTAATTCTCCACCAGGCTATCCCGCGCTTAGCTGTTAGGTCCTGTTTTATTTTTTCCATCGCAGGCAAATCGGCTGAAGTTTGTCCCGAACTTAAAGCTTCAGCCGTACCACCACTAATTCTTCCAATCTTTTCAGGTGTAATCCATAACTGATCATTTGTGCCAAAACCTTTAGTTGTTGTTAAACTTTCTCCTACAGAGTAATAATTGAAACCGGCTGGCGCAACCAACTCAATGAGGGTTGGCATAATATCAATATGACTACCAGTTGTTTTATTAGGAAGCAACTCTTTTGTCACTCCCTGACCATAAATAACTAAAGGAACCGCATACCGTTCATATAAGGCGGGATTCGTTTCCAAGTTCACGCGGTCACCATGATCACCGGTAATGATAAACAAACTATCAGGATATTTCTTATATACATTTTGAACAAAATCAGCCAGAACTTTATCAGCATACCAAAAGTGTCCCAGCTTCTTAATCCACTCTTGATCAGATTTTAATTTATCGGGCAATCCACTATTTATTAATTCTCCATCAAAATTCTCATTTTGTAAATTAACAGTATATGGAGGGTGGTTTGATGTAGTTAATATTACATGGAAAGTCGGTTCTTCATCCTGAATCATATTAGAAATAGCGGTTAAGAAATACTTATCTTCGCTGCCCCAGGCATTCCCGTCTTGATTCTGCAGATCACTGCAGCCCAAAAAACGGTCAAAGCCCTGAGCTAATGTAAAATCCTCCAAGCGCTGCCAAGAACTAAAACCACCATACCAAAAATATGTTTTGTAGCCAAGCTTTTTCATTTGTACCGCAAACGATGTTGCATAAGGAGCTTTATATGACTCTGCCTGATAATTAGGGGAAAGATTAATTTCCGGAAAGCCTGTGACAATACTGTTAACTGCCGGCATTGTAGATATACTAGCCGGTAAAAAAGCAGGTACATATACGGCATTGCGCTGGGCAATAATCCCCTTTAAGCCATTAGCCAGATTTAAATCTTTGTATTGAGGCAGCAGCGGCCACTCAGCATAACTTTCTCCCAGGATTAGAAAAATATGCCGCGGTTTTTTAATTTTTGCACCTTGAGCTTCCTTTTTCAGAAACTCTTCTATATTAGTCGTTTGAAGCGTATGACCAGCCAAATAGTTGCCATACTCATGTATTTGTTCTGTTGTAATATTTAAGTCTTTCCCACTTTTCATTTTTGCATTAATACTGTACGCCCTATATAAGGCCTGAAAATCGTCTAATATTGCTTCATTGAGAAATTCGTCTTTACTTTTTGCCGCACTTTCCCAGCTTATTCCGCTGCCATATGTTAAGCTGCCGCCGAAGCGGGTAAATATAATAAATAACGCCATACTTAGTACTAACCCTATACGAAAGGCATATCTTTGATGCTGTGTTGACAATTTTGGCATCCGATAGGTTCTTGTGTTTAATACTAGTTTTAAACACCAACACAAGAAACCTGCAACCACTAACGCTGCTGCTACGCGTGCAATTAAATGATACTGTTGGATCAACGTATAAAATAAAGCAATTGTATCATCTTTTAAAATATTAAAAATAAATATACTAAAAGCCGTGTGAAATTGTTCATAGTAAGGAATTCTAACCTGAAACAATATACTAAGGACCGTTATATAAAAGCAGCCTAAGCCAAATCTTATATTTTCCAGTTTAGGCGATTTAATTATAAGACTGGCTAAAGTACAAGATATAAATGAGAATAAGGTAATAATACCTGCACTCTTCAAACTTAATCTTGTCCCATAATATAAAGACATGAGAATATCTTTACCGGTGGTAGTTTCGCTCAAATATTCATGTAAAATACCTATAAATACACTGCGAAATAAACAAATAACACCAAGAATAAATAAAAATAACTTTAAATCCTGCTGTACATGCTTAAATAATTGTTCCCATCTTGGCATTCCCCAAAAAACTCCTTTATGATCAAATACGAAAAAGTATACCAAGCAACAAAGATAAGATTGCCACATTGCCCCATTGCGGGGAGCAACGCAGCAATCCTCTACGTGAAGTATTCACCTTTTAATTAAACCCGTCCATAAATATCGTCAAAGCGAACTATATCATCCTCTTCCAAATAC
>JAEYSJ010000014.1 GCA_023434855.1 Bacillota bacterium
TTTTGTAATTTTTGCCGTCTCAAACAGCGACTTACATAGAATATCATATCTTAGATTTCGAATCAACAGGTATTTATTGGATTTGGTCGGAGCGGCAGGATTCGAACCTGCGACCCCCTGGTCCCAAAACAGGTGCTCTACCAAACTGAGCCACGTCTTTTCGATTTTGATCTTAGACTTTCGATTTTCGACTTTATATGCCAATCGTCATGGCAATGGGCTGTAAATGGTGATCCACCCGCGACTCGAACGCGGGACACCCTGATTAAAAGTCAGGTGTTCTACCGACTGAGCTAGTGGATCATTTGGTATTAGGTTTATATTAAATGATGGCGGAGAGGGTGGAAATGTCACTAATACCTTAAACAGAATCCCATAAAATATGCGTTTAAGTTGGGAATGCCTTCCTTTTTCATCATTACGCATAGAATTTCATCGCCCTTGACCCTATTTTTCGAGACTATCCATAATTCTGTGTAAACCTCTAATTGGTGTAAAAAACTATCTATATTCAGCATGTCTTTCTCAACTTATCCAATAATAGAAGTCGACGTAAAGCCAAATTGGTTACAAATAAACTGACTAAACACCCCAAGCGCCTGCGATTGAGGTTTATCAGCCAAATGGACAAAAGAGAGGTTCCGATCAATAAAAGGTGAAATCAGGCGGCTCGTAACAAGAGGATGAGAAATTGCCGTCGCAAATTGAGAGGAAAGAAACGCTATGCCGAAACCACAAGCGACCAAGTCAATCATTGTTTCAATACTATTACAAGTACTTACAATTCTAAGATGATACCCATTGTTTTTACAAACACTATCCACAGCGCCAAATATACTAAAGGTAGAAGAAAAGGCAATACAGCTTTCCTGCGATAAATCCTGCAGCGACACTACATCCTTTGTAGCAAGAACATGATCGTTCCGCATAATCACATGCACTTGTCCCGGAATCAACACATGAGAAGTAAAAGCAGGATCTGCAAATAACGCATTGGAAAGAACTAAAAAAGCACCATCAATCTGATTGGCTGTTAACAATTTAACGAGGTCATAGCTACCAGGTTTTTCAATCAGCTTAGTAGTTATATCGCCATGATTATTTTGAAATTGACGAAGTATTTCACCTAATTTCATCCCGCCAATATGCGGAACACATCCACCAATATAAATATTTTCATTTGCCTTTGTAGAATATTTTTGAATAGTATCCTGCAGTAATTTTAATTCATTTATTACTCGATTCGCATGGGCAATAAATTCTTCCCCAGCAAGAGTCAATCGAACCGAACGGGTCCGCCTTTCAAAGAGTTTAACACCAAGTTCTGTTTCTAGCTTATTAATTTGTTGTGAAAGTGTGGGCTGCGTAATTGATAGACTATTGGCCGCTTTCGAAAAATGCAAATACTTCGCTAACTTTAGAGCGTAATGAATTTGGTTAAGTTCCACGAAAAAACCTCTTTTCCGCTTTTATAGATATCATCTATTAATACCTATAATATACTACAATTTCTCAACTAACTAAAACAAATGTATAATTTATATTATACAGAAACTTAATCATAAGCTTTTGACAATGAACAACTGATTTAGAGAATCTGTATAAGCTTTCATCATACAAAATTTTATTTATAGGAGGTTTATCTATGGGCTTTAATCTAAAAATCCCCAAACTATTTTGGGTATTGACTATGACGACTATTATTATCTCATCGAACATTGCAGCAGTTAATGCACAAGACGCAGAGTTGTCAACCACAAACAAAGAATCTCAGGCCCTCAGCTATGTATCAGGAGTAGTACAAAGTACGCAAAACGGAAAAGTTCAAGGAATAAAAGAGGGTAGGACTTTTATTTGGTTTGACATTCCTTATGCAAAAGCGCCAGTTGGCGAACGGCGTTGGAAAGCACCACAAGACACAGAAAACTGGGAAGGCATTTTTGATGCAACCCAAAACAGGCATGATGCTATCCAACTAACAAATAATGCAATCAAAGGAAGCGAAGATTGTTTACGCTTAAATATCTACAGACCCGCTACAGATAGTAAAAATCTGCCTGTTCTAATGTTCATCCATGGTGGCAACAATCAAGTTGGATCAAAAATGGATTTATCACCAACCAAGCTGGCCGTCAATGCCAATTGCATTGTGATTACGATTGATTATCGCTTAGATTTATTGGGCTTTAATAATTTACCGGCTCTAAAAACAAGTGACCCTCTGGAAGACTCAGGTAACTACGCACTTTTAGACATTGCAAAATCCCTGGATTGGATAAAAGAAAATGCTGTCTCCTTTGGCGGAAATCCAGATAGCATTACGATTTCCGGTTTTTCCGCTGGCGGCAGAGATGTGATGGCATCGTTGATTTCGCCGATTATGAAAGGAAAATTTCAAAAAGCAATTGCATTCAGCGGCGGAATGACAGTAACCGATCCTAATGATAGTAGGAAAGTCATTGCAAAAAAGTTAGCCAAATTAGTTGTTGAAGATAAAATAAAGCCAACAGAAGACGCAGCCTTTGAGTGGCTACAACAAGATACGGACGATGTCAAAGCATATCTATATAATTTATCTGCAAATCGTATCGTCAGTGTAATGGGCGAAGCACTCATCAGGATGAGTGGTTTTCCTCATCTTTACGCCGATGGAACCGTACTACCGAAAGATGGATTTGCGACCAAAGTGTATAATCAAGTTCCGCTAATTATGCTGACAGGTTCAGGTGAATTTTCATCCTTTACCAGCAGAGATCCTTACTTTTCTTCTGCCTTAAAATCTGGAAAGCTCCTTGCTGATGCCAAAATCTATAATCAATTTCGCTTCGCAACAGATTATGGCAGTAAATTCTACGAATTATTTAATGCAGAAGAGTCCGCCAATAAGATGATTTCTAACTATAAAGCCCCAATTTATACCTGTGACATTCTGTGGGGTAATGACAAAAAAATTGTTGGTAATGAAATGGCTGAATTAGTCGGCCCTACGCATGGAATATTCTTACCCTTCTTAACGAATGAAGATATTGGACCCCGAAAAGAATATCCTGAATCTTTTAAAAACAATGGTGCCAAAGATCTAACAGAAAAATTTCAAAACTACATTGCAAATTTCATCCGAACAGGAAATCCCAATGGCCCAGGCCTTCCGCAATGGGAATCTTGGAAATACTCCCCAAAAGGGCCCAGTCAGTTACTCTTCGATGCCGATAAGGACAAAGCCATAATTAAAATGAGTTATACCCATACGTCCTATAAAGATATTTTACAACAACTAGAATCGGACCAATCAATTTCACCGGAAGAGAAAAATATAATTATCACAAGAGTCTTAAATGGTCGCTGGTTTAGCAGTCAGTTTGATCAATACTTTAACAACCAAAGTTTATGGATCAAGTAAAATAAAGCAACACTGATTCTGCAATAGAGTCACACAAATAGCCAGCCCCCACTAAATGAGGACTGCTTAGACACGAAGGAGTGACTTTCATACCCGGTTTATTTTGACTCTTTATATAGATTTTACAGGGTATTTCGACCTTTCTTCTAGAGATACTATTTAGTGTAGAGGGTTCGTAATGGTCGAGCCAAGAGTGGTGTCGGATATCATTGGTGTTCGGCATCAGTCGGCCAAAGATTGTTGTCAGGTCTGCGGGCTTGGCAGTAGTCGGCGGGCAGATTGTTATATGTCTTGTAAGGCTGTACGGCAGCCCAACTGTTGTCGTGTGGTCAAAAGGGATGTATAGCGGTCGAGCTAAGACTGCCAGGGGTTCTGGAGGTATCCCGGGGGATCTTATAGAGGTCTATTGCAGTCGGGAGATTGCAGTAGGTTTCGTAGGTATCTCTGGTGGTCGAGCAAAGGTCAGTATCGGTTGTGTAATGCTTGTGCGTAGTCGAAAGATTGCGTATAGGTATGTAATGATCGGTATTGGCTGTAGCGTAGATCATTGCGGGCTCTTTATTTATTTAACAACGGACTAGTTAGCATTAGTCCGCATACCGACGCATTTCTTTTCTTGATTTCTCATTTGCCGTGAAAAAGTGATATTACCGTCCGAATTTGATTTTGAATAACAAGCTATGTATATGTTATGATAACAATCACAAAAAAATAATGCCTGGAATGCACGTTATCTTAGATATGTCCAACCTACTTTTATATATAGGGAATTCAATGTTATGCAGCTGTCGAGCCACCTTGAGTGGATGGCAAAAACATATCTCAGAATGCCCACCTGCGAGTAGCGGGTTTGGACATATGAAGAAACGTCATTTTCGGGCTTAATTTTTAACCCACTCCAATTCGGAGTGGGTTTTGTATTTTAGGCACAATAGCCTATCCTCTCATTACGTACACTATTATCTTTTTATAATTTCCTCCGACCTGCTGAGCGGTTCACTGATATCCATATGACCATTAAGAGTAGCTACTTTTTTACCGTCGACAAGGATTTGTACTTTTTGTATTTGAGGAAATTCGGCCAGAGTATTTACTATAGCTGCAACTAACAGTATCTCGTTTGTCGATCCACCACGATTATTTTTTATAATCTTGTCGTTAAAGTTAGCATACGCAATATGATCCATGACCTTTACAGCTAGCACTTTGGTTTCTGGTGGTACTATTGAGACAAGCTCAGGATTTTGAGTGCCGATTATTAGCAATTCAAGCGCGGTTTTTGCGGGATGATCATTTTGGGGCACCATATGAATTTCAGGAACTAAATACATGCCGTCTTTTGTCGCCTGATAAGTTGTAATTTGCATAGTTCCCTTAACATTTTGAACATTCGTTATTAGACCACTGTTTGGACTTGATGGTAAATTATCATGTTGCTGTTCCGCGTCAATACCGGGCGAAGTGTCAACATTTTGTGATGCAGGTGTATTGCTATTACAGCCCGCAACTAGTAATGCCACTGCCAAAAGCAACGCGAAGCAAGTAGAAGTTTTATTAAACATTAGCCTTTTCCTCCTAATTTAGCGGCATGAATGAAAAAAGCGGATCAGCCCGTTAACGATTCCTTGCGCCAGTGTTTGTTGGAATTGAGATGAATTAAGCAAGTTTTCTTCGGTAGGATTAGAAAGGAAAGCCAATTCTATCAACGCAGCAGGCATTTGGGTATGTTTTAGAACATAGAAGTTGGCTGAACGTATTCCTCGATCATTTAAGCCGTCAGCTGCAACAACACTACTTTGCAAGCTTTGTGCTAACAGACTGTCATAGTTTGACTTCTGATAGTAATAAGTAGCCGTCCCACCAACTTTCGGGTCATTAAAAGAATTTGCATGGATATCTAAAAACACATCAGCCTTATTTTTATTGCCGACCATGGCACGGGCACCAAGCTCATTCGCCGCACTAGCGTTCGGGGCGTAAACGTCACGGTCATCCAACCGGGTCATATATACTTTTGCTCCGGCTTTTTCCAGCAATTTTTTTACTCTTATCGCTACAGCTAATGTAACTGTTTTCTCCGTAACATTGTCAGGACCGATGGCTCCGCAATCGGTACCTCCGTGACCTGGATCTATGGCTATTATTTTACCCTTTAGGCCAGGCGATAATTTAGGCTTGTTACGGTCGGAATTCGACGAATTTGCCCATACGATCTGCGGTATGAAAAACATCAGCAATATAAAAATTGCAGTCTTATTTTTTAACAAAATAACCACTCCTGAAAAATATTTGTGGGGGTTATGAAAATATTTAACACAATGAAAAATACAAATGCGTAATTACTAATTGTTCTCCACAAAATGCTAGAATCCTCCAAAATCTAGCGAGATATTTATAATTATTGTATAAAATTGTAAAATAAAATAAAAATTCCACTCTAAAAATGAAGTGGAATTATATTACCAGTAATATAAACTAATCTAACGGGAATTAGTGGAATAAATAGTATTTAATTCTTTCCATCAACGCTTTTTACATCGCAATAACATATAGGGCAATAATGGCAGGAATATGAATATGCTATCTAAGTGTTAAGCATCTAGGTTATAAAAGCTATCTGGCAAATAAGTAATTTTTAGATTAACATTTTTCTGAGTCGAGTATAGTTCCTACTTAGGAGCATAATAACTGTAGTAATATTACTTTGAAGGAGACCAATATGCTTCTTACAGTTTCAGGAGTAGCGGCAGATGTAAATATCCAGAAACTTCTTACCGCCGTTCGTGTTGAGGAATGGCTCCAGGAAGATTTATTCCGGTTTAAATGGTGGTTTTTGCTGGGGCTATCTTCTTTTTTGATATTTGTCTGGCAAAAGTTGATAGATAAGAAACGCCTGCCTGAAATCATGTTATACGCCGTATTGACTACCATATTGACTATGGGCATTGTGGAGTACGGTGAGGAACTTACTTTATGGGATTATCCAAATGATATATCTCCGATATTCCCGGTTCTGACGGCGATCAATCTGTCTATACTGCCGATGCTCTACTCGCTTGTTTATCAGTATTTTCAAACCTGGAAAAGTTTTGTACCTGCCGTTATAATAGCAACTTGCTTATTGTCTTTTGTTGTTGAACCAGCTCTAAGCTGGGGTAAACTCTATCAATTGTTGAAATGGAAATATTACTATTCCTTTCCTATTTATATAGCCATAGCGCTAATTATTCGATGGGTGGTTATAAAACTTTTTGCCATTGCCAGTAAAGCTAAAAACAAAATCTAGAATTTACAGATGGTGCGGAGGCGCAATATGTTATTTACCGCTTCAGGCATGTCAGCTGATGTGCCTATTCAAAAACTGATAACTTCCATGCGCATTGATGAATGGCTGCAGGAAGATGTATTCCATACCAAATGGTGGTTTCTCGTAGGCTTATTTATTTTTTCGGCATTTATTTGGTGCAAAATGGTCGATAAAACCCGTCTGCCTGAAATTGTGTTGTTCGCGGGATTTACAACAGTAGCTACTTTGATCCTAGATGAGTTTGGCGAAGAATTAAGTATGTGGGATTACCCTACTGACGTATTTCCGATATTTCCGCCTCTCACTGCCATCAATTTAGCTTCTTTACCCGTAATCTATTCACTTATTTATCAGTATTTTAAAACATGGAAATCTTTTCTAAAAGCAACTATCATAATGGCTTTTATATTTTCCTTTATCTTGGAACCTATCCTTGTTTGGGGCGAGCTTTATCAGTTGCTGAAATGGAAATATTATTACGGATTGCCAATCTATATTGCATTGGCGTTGTTTATCAGGTGGATAGTGGTTATTATCTATAATACTGCTGAGAAAGCTAAGTAGCCGTTAAGCTTCCATATGGTAAAACTGTTCAAAAAAAATCATGATAGAAACTGGTTGAACATCTAAATAGATCGGAATTTTAACTTCCAAATCTCCTAAGTCACACAAATTAAAATGTTTGTCGGGCATACCAGAATTCTCGTGGCCTCCCAAACCCACCCATTACTATTGCTTCCGTATCTGGGATTCACTTATCGTGACGATCGCGTCAACAATCCGCTTATGGGTGTAGGCTATAGCCATATAGACCGGAAAAGAAAAACTATATTTCCAGGATATTGGGTAATATATGCCCATCCAAGTCACCACTGGTTCTGCTATCCAGGTCATGATCGACGTCATCACTATCATTGCAATCATATACTGTCTCCACGGCACGAAATACTGGTAGACTAACATGTAGCCAACCGGCATCATGGAGTAGTTTACCGGGATCATCTGCGGAAAGATCGGTATCGTTTTGTGTACGTATGTCCACCAGCCCAGTTCAGTGCCCACCTGGTCCATCCAATTAGCGGTCGAAATGACCATCAGACCCATAGTCACGATTGGCAGCAGGCGTTTTTTGTCCACCAGCTTCCACCATATTATATACGGAATGATCAACATCGCCAGCAGAACGTACCACTGCCATGAATAGAGGTCATGCTGCAACCAAAATTCGATGCGTTGCTGACTGAAAGCCATATGGGTGTTGAAAATTGCCATGAATTCTTCGGGAATTTGCGGCAAGTTTATACCCCCTTCACCGCTGGCTAAATTGAATTCGTCGACATGACGACCTCTTATTCCTTCCGCCCAACGCCCTGGGCCAGGTGCCCGGCCAACACCCGCTCCACCATTCGGCTTCACTCTTTTGGCATGCCACGATCAGCACTACTTCTGTGTTTTTGCCAGTAGACGGCTGTTTTTCGGCGTACAGCCGGTAGTAAATATATTTGAAGGCGAATCCCAGAAAGCCGCCACCGAACAGGCCGATAGTTCCCCAGATCACCGGCCCCCATGTCCACATGAAGCCCCACATCATCCCGAACAACATAAAGACGGTGCCAAAAAAAGTGGCCAAATCCATCGTGCCCAGGCCGTCCGCGCGATGAATAGTATCCATCAATGCTTTTTCTTTTTGCGGCACATTCAGGGGAATGGCACAAATCTGGCCTTCGGGAATGCCTTTCTGTTTGAGCTCGGAGATGACGAGCTCCAGCATCATGGAATACTCAAACGAGGCTGTGACGTTGACACTGGCCTGGGTATTGACAAGCATTTCCCAGAAAAAGGGCAGAAAACCGGATACATAGCTGCCCATGCTGATATGATCGAACCCTGGATATGTAAACGATCACCAGGCGATTGTCCAGGGATTGTGCAGATGAAAAAAGTTAGTGGCCATAGAGCTCATCATTCCGTTGGGGCGGCGCGGTTGTTGCTGTTGTTGCTGCTGTTGAGCCATACTCCTCCAACTTTCATGCATTGATTGTTTCTAGTGTTCGCGGGATGGGGGAACAATTATACATTTTTCACGAACACCTCATGGAATCTAATAAAACCCCACCCGTTGAATACGTACATCCAACGTTCATTGCAACTTCTGGACTACCTTCTAGGCTTTATCCTCTGTTTTACTGCTCACAATTCCGATCTTATTAACCCCAGCCCTCTTACGCCCGAAGTAGTCCAATAGAAACTTAACCGCCAAACCCTACACCCGGTTTGGCGGTCTTTAATTACGTATCTGTGATAATTCATATTTAATACTTCAAGTGCTACTAAATTTTCCAAAAAACCCGCGTAAAAATTGACGCGCAATAATTCTTGCCTACCCATCGGTTCAGCATTTGGCAAGGTTTGGGAAGGACCATGGAGGGGATTATTGGCAACTCTCATCGCTTACACTGGGTAGCCCAGTGTTTTCTCATAATAAAGGACAGGCAAATTAGCCTGTCCTCTTAGTACGCACAAATATTAAAATTGTCCTCATAAAACGCCCGTAAGGGTCAACTTCACATAATACAAAAAGCTCTGAACTTAATAAGTACATCTTTCATTGCTCAACTCACCCCAGCAATTAATGCTTTTACTGCACTCTCAAATATTTCTTCGCGAGTTTTCCCCTCCGGCGCGCACTTTGGATTAAATAAAGCATAAGAGCTTATTTCAACACTTTGTCCTTGATTTGAAATGCGCTCTGCTAATATCAATATTTCATTCGCTGGATCATATTTATCTTCTTTCAGCAATATGTTTCATTTTTCATAAGGCAAAATTGTCGTCAACCTAAGTGTAGAAAAGGTCAAATAGTGTAACCTTACGTACTGGACAGGGTATTTTGTTAATGCAAAAAAATCTATTTAGGATATATGTCTCCCAGTGATACCCCTGGTGCCTTGTACCGCCGGAAATAGCGGGTATGGGATAGTTTTCCAGTGACTGTTCGGATAAGCCTACTGCCAAATGAAAAATGTATAAAATAATAGGAGATGGCGATAGCTAACAGTATGTAGCAGTATTGGATGGCAAACCCTAGTAGCGGAATTGCCTCCAAGTTTAGGCCGTACCATTCAGTCGAATAGTGCATCATGTAGGCGATGAAAGGTACTGAAGTAATATAATAAAAGAGAGTAATGATGATAGGGCTAACTTCAATCGCCTTCTGCGGACAGAAGTTCATACACGCCATGCAACTATCGCAAGCGTATGTCCAATAAGGACGTTTGGGTATACCTCTCATTTTTAAAGCCTTCTTGGGACATATTGACTGACATAATAAACAACCGTTACACTTGTCTGATGCGAAAAACAGTTTGGCTAAGATAAGTTGAGCTAGAATTAGGTACATTAGGGAGAGTTTCGCTAACACTAATCCCAGTGAAAGCTGAACCACCCCGTCATAATGTTTTCTCCCGGACATGACGGCATAGAGCATGGACTTTACTTTGCTTTCGGCAAAACTGGTAATTACAGTAGCATTTTCTTCGCTCATTCCCCAATGGACGGCGGTCCAGTTGCTAGGCATGTCGACTCCCATAATACACCGTACGGAGTAATCCTTTAACCATAGCAGCAATGCAATTAGATACCCAGCAGTACCCTCTAGACCAGGGATAAATACACTTTTAACTCTCATGCCTGCGCGGGTAGGTAAAACAACGGCATGACGTTTTTCTCCCTTTTCCAGACGCAAAACATATTTCATCATCAGCCATGGGGAAGTGAATCCATGGGTCGGATAGGTAAATACAGCCAATGCTTGAGGCGGAACAGACTGTCTTTCCGCTGCTGCTCTTACTTGAACTAAATCGCTACCAATTCCATTTTCATCCGCAGCATGCGCACTCCATTTGGCAATCTTGTAAGAATTGCCTGTTCCTGTCATATAATAGACAACTACTTTTTGATACACATCATATCACCTCAAAGCTAATTTCTTAACCGTCCAGCAAACCGTTCTTATTATCAGCCGGAATATGGCTTGCCCTGCAAAACGTTCAACTTAGAATGCTTAAAATATCTTAATTATGGTTGTATACCGGTATATGTATTACTAGAGACTGCTATAATGCGGTGCATCGTAGTAGCAAGCGAAGTATCTAGAATTTCGCGAGATCCATATTCTAGTAAGGCCGAAAGATCCGTTGCTGCTATCGATTTAGATCAAGCTAGACCTAAAAAAGGCAAATAGATTAAACATACAAAGGGATGCATTAGGGCATCCTTTGATTTTTTTCAGCAGACTTTGTACGCCAATATGTTTTCACAAGAAAAAGAATAGTAATATCAATCCTATACCCAAAAGGCTAAGATATATTGGTTATAGAAATGACAAGAACTGTGTAAAAATACCTGTATTGTTTGCCAGCGATTCTATTCCCATAAATCTCAAAAAATCTTGGTGCAGAATTATCTATGTATTTTTGATGCTCACTTTTTTCAAATAATTCCTCATAAATATAGTAAATCTGGTGTATCCCAAAAACATGGTTAGTAAAGACCTTTATCAACTGTTCCCCGTTAATATCCTGGTTAGCTTCCATGTATCCCCTCTCTTTCAATACGTATTATTCCAATTATACAATATCTAGCGAACATATAAAGTCCTTGTTAAATCTAAAACGATTAACTTTAAATATTCCAAAAAACAAAACCCCTACCCTGGCGCCAACCAGCATAGGGGTTACTAATGTGTAAAGACTTGAACTTATTTGCAATAACTATCAAACACCTGATCAGTGTGACTACCGACCCCAGCAAGGCATGTTCCCGCACAGGTTGTATTATAGGAGCATTGACACCTTTTAGCTTTGCGTATCGCAACGAAAGGTAAACTGTGCCAGAGATCAATGATACCGGATTCCTTAATGTTTCCACAATATCCTTCCATTGCCGCGCAAGGCTTAACATCTCCGCTAGAACTCACGTACATAAGCGTGCGTCCAGCTGGGCAACCATAGAAAGCCGCGTTTTGCGGAATAGTCATATAAGGTGATGTCCCACCTGCTTCAACTAGCATATCGCCCAAGAATTTTTCTCGCAGAGCACTAACAGTTGCGCCAATCCTTTCACGACTTTCGTGATCCCATTGCGGTAGATTTATTCCCCTCCCTTTTGGAGTCAATACAAGAAAACGAATAAGGTTCACTCCTAGATCTTTTGCCAAAGATGCGGCAGATTCTATCTCTGCAATGTTGTCGTGTGTAACTGTAAATGATATGGTTACCGCTCGCGCGGCATTACCTTTCAGGTAACGGATACCCTGAACGCTTCGTTCGAACGAACCAAGTTGCCCCACAACACCATCGTGGGTTGCTGCGGTCGAGCCGTGAAGACTCACCTGAATGGAATCAAATACTGCAGCCAGCCGGACTGCTAACTTTTCGTCCAACAACCATCCATTCGTCCCCAAGGAGAGGTAACGAACCCCAGCCATCCTTGCTACAATTGCTAGTTCGACCAATTCTGGATGGCAAGTAGGCTCACCTCCCATAAATGTGATTGCAGATACACCAATTTGACCTGCTTGCTCTAGAAAAGCGATAAGCTCTCTAAGGTTAAGTTCATCAGGATGAATCAAAGGCGTCGCAGCTCTTGAGCAGTGCCGGCAGGCAAAATTACATGTAGAAGTAAGGTCTAACTCGATCTTAGTAGGAATCATTGAGAACCAGCCATAGCTTTCATTGCGGTAAATGGCCCTATATTCATCGCCGATATCAAATATATTCAGCATGGCATCATCGTTACAAGTATAGCCAATAAGTCCTCGCGAGTAGTATTGCTCCAAATCATGTATTTCGCGGTCATTATTGCATATTGAGCAAGCGGGTTTACCTTGCAACGCTTGGATTAAACCCAGCGACTCCACCAGGAACGTACCTTTGGAACTCTCCAAGCGCCATCCAACATGCATCCGAATTGCATAAATACTACACTGAAGATACAGCGGACTCGTTGTATTTGGGAGAGACGTCCGTTCGATTGTCGCGGTTATTTCCGGCAATAGACACGGAACAAACTGCTCGGTCGAGAATTTATACATATCGCACCTCACGTCAGAGAATGTTACACTTGCATTATGATCCCCCATATATTTTAAGACCTCTTCATAAACAACACTGCAGATTCCTCAGAAGGTAGTTATTATCTAACGTGTAAGCTTGATACCCTTTTTTTGAAAAAATTCCCGTAAAGGTTCTTTATTACTCTCGATGAACTCCAATAGCACTTCCGGACGATTTTGGATGATTTCATCGATCTCTCGATACCCTTCCAGAGGTGCTTCGCATTGACAGCATCCATAATCCCCTGCATCACAACCTTTAATTGAATGTTTAAGTTGTGATAGGAGATTCTGTTGAAATCTTTTGATTTCCTCTATTACAGTAGCTGTAAGTTCATTCTTTGTTAGAGATGTCGGGGTAGTATTAGTTTTAATTGTCATTTTTCTTTCCTCCTTTATATTTGGAAGTTCCTATGGGAAAGCCGAAATACTAGCAAAGCGTTGAACTTCGTATTTTATTCTCTAGGAATAATGTCATAAGAGTCTTTTATCAAATTCCCCATTAACAAAAAATCCTACCTATGTTTTATTTTTACATTTTTATGGTATTAATTATATATGCAACTCTCTTCCTAAGCAATATATAAATTATTTTAATTATCAAAAAAATGGAATTTTCAATAATCTTGCAGTGAATCTCAAAGCAGCAGGCCTCTCATTTAGCCTGCTGTTCTTCATATTCCTTAACCCTATGATAAAATGTACATCTTTTTAATCCAGCTAGCTTCATTGCTTCCAACGCTTATAGATGGAAAGAAGGGTGTCAGAGGGACGAGGTTAGTGACAATCAATAATGTCAAAGCAATAATCGTATTTGGAATAATTCAGTTTTATTTACACTAATTCATCGCTGCCAACAACCCCGTCTCCGCGACATTCCCGCGACATCCCAGACGTCCCAGATGCCAATGTAAAATCAATCACCCAGACTTACTTGTATGACTATTCTCTTCACTTCTACTATTTTCCTCTCCCAAACACGCAGAAACAATCTGGAAAATGGATGTTACTCTTCTTAGCAACTGTCCGCTACCACCGACGTGGCATGATTGCTACTGTAGAAAGTAGGGTAGCAACATTTGACCTGTTATTAGACACAACAAAGGCTTCGTGAAAGCTCACGAAGCCCTTGATTTTACTAAATTTTTTCCTGGTCGGAGCGACACGACTTGAACGTGCGGCCTCTACCACCCCAAGGTAGCGCTCTACCAAACTGAGCTACGCCCCGACTGACAAAAACTATTGTACCTTTTTTCAATCTATAAGTCAACAGGAATATAGTGCATTTAAGAAATTATTTTTGCCCCATCAGTATCAATATTTAATACAAGAAAGTAAGAGTATATGTCATGACTTAAAAATGCCTTGACCATAGCTTCACCTATGGCATTTTGATTTTGCGTGGCAAAGGCGATGAGACAGGGACCGGCGCCGCTTATTGCCGATCCAAGGGCACCATGTTCCATTGCCGCCCGGAATACATCATCCATTCCCGTGATAAGCTTTCGCCGGTAAGGCTGATGTAGTTTATCATCCAAAGCATGTTTCAGGTAGCTAAATTCACCTTGGCATAAAGCACCAACTAACAAAGCTGTACGGCTGACATTGAAAGTCGCATCTTTATGCGGCACGAACTCGGGTAATACTTGACGGGCGGCTTTGGTGGACAAGACAAAATCCGGGACAGCTACGATCATGTTAAGTGGTGCCGGAGGAATAAACCGTAAACAATGGGCATGTTTTTCCGCTAAATTTTCTACTATACTTAATGTAATGCCGCCAAATATTGCTGGTGCTACATTATCAGGATGTCCTTCAATCGTTGTGGCCAGATCCATAATATCATTTTTGGTCAGTTGCATGCCTGTCACAGCATTTGCGGCCATTAATCCGGCGACTATTGCCGCGGCACTACTGCCAAGACCGCGGGATAATGGAATACGGTTGTTCATTTTTAGATGAGCGCCTTGACATTCAAAGCCAATTTTTTTAAATACGGTGCATATAGCCTGCCAGACGACATTTCGCTGATCTTTGGGGATAGTATCCTGACCTTCGCCAGACAGTTCAATGGTTAGTCCCCTGTCGGTGGTCAAGATTAATTCTAAATCATTATAAATGCTGCATGCTATTCCTACTGCATCAAAACCAGGCCCGCAGTTTGCTGTTGTGCCTGGTACTTGTATTTTAACGCTTTTTGGCATAAATCCTCCATAATATTTAGTTGTGGAATTTAGTCAATTTCTTCAGCTATTACCCGAATAATGTTTTGAATTTTAGTTACTACCGGCATAGCATTTATTATTTCAATTGCAGCGCTTAAATTTGCCTGGCTTACCTGATACGTTATCAGTACAACTTCTGCATGGTGATCGACTTTTCGTTTTTGTATTACGGAATGCAAACTAACCTGGTGAGCCCCAAAAGTGCTGGCAATTGCGGCAAACACACCCGGCTTATCTTCAACAAGCAGTCTGATATAATAAGGGGACTCTGTTTGTTCTATTGGACAAAATCCCTTTTGTTCAAAGCAAGTGCAAAGAATTCGACCATTCACATTATGTTGAATATTACGGGCAATGTCAATAATATCAGCAACTACTGCACTTGCTGTGGGCAGTTCGCCTGCACCGCGTCCATAAAACATTGTTTCACCTACAGCATCGCCCTTGACATAGATGGCATTAAAAACGTCATTCACCGAAGCTAAAGGATGGCTTGCTTGAAGAAAAGTAGGATGAACCCTTACGTCGATCCCCTTATCAGTATCTTTTGCAATTGCCAGAAGCTTAACAATATACCCAAGCTCCTTTGCATATTCTATATCATCTTTAGAAATACCGGTAATGCCCTCAACATGTACATCATCCAAAGACACTCTTGCGCCGAAAGCAATGGAAGCTAAAATGGCAATTTTACGCGCAGCATCCAGGCCGCCCACATCAGCAGTCGGGTCAGCCTCAGCGTAGCCTTTCGCCTGCGCCTCAGCTAATACCTCGTCGAAATCGAGGTGTTCATTAGTCATTTTAGTCAACATATAGTTGGTGGTCCCATTGACAATACCCATAACTTCACTGATTTTGTTGCTGGCGAGACATTGTTTTAATGGTCTGATAATAGGAATACCACCGCCAACACTGGCTTCAAACAGCAAATCAACATGATTGTTTTCCGCTGCCAGAAATAATTCACGTCCATATTTCGCCACGATGTCTTTATTGGCTGTTACCACATGTTTGCCGGAATTTAAGGCCTGTAGAATAAAATCTTTAGCCGGCTGTTCGCCGCCCATAACTTCCACAACAATATCAATTTCCGGGTCGTTAATAATATCCTGGATGTTTGTCGTGGTTAAATGCGCAACACCAAGATTTTTGGCTCTCTCTGTATTGCGTTCAAGTATTCTTTTGATTACTATCGGTAATCCCACTTTTTGGGCTATGTTTTGCGCATTGTTGGTTAATACCTTAACAACTCCGGTGCCAACTGTTCCTATACCTAAAAGACCAATATTAATTGACTTTCTCATTAAAATTTCCTCCTTAAGCCTGACCTAAAACTTCCAACCTTCTAACACCATCAACCATCCTAAGTTTATCTAAAAGCGCTTCTAAATCAATTGATAGTTCCGCAGTTTCTAAGGAAATTGTTGCATTGGCAACTCCCTGGAGCGGTATACCCTGGTTAATTGTCAATATACTTCCATGCTCATTGGCAATAGTATTTAGAACACGTGACAATACACCTGGCTTATGCTCTAACAATAAGGCCAGGGTCACTATTTTTTCACGGCTCGCTTCATAAAAAGGAAAAACATAATCTTTATATTTGTAGTATGCACTGCGACTAAGTTCCATTTTCTCCACGGCTTCATTAATAGTTCGCGCTTCGCCGCGTTTTAAGAGATCTTTTACCTTAATTGTCTTTTTAATTGCTTCAGGTAATATTTCTTCACGTACGAGAAAAAAAACTGAATTCTGCCCAATCACTATATTGTCCCCTCCAGTGTTGCCCAAATGGATAATTATCTTTCTATGGTAGACATTATACCATCGTTTTCCCACAAAAAACAAGTATTAAAGCAAAAAAATAAGTCAGTCTGTATAGACTGACTGCTGTTGTATTAGAAAATTATACATATTAAGCCACCGCTGCCTTCATTAACAACTTTTTGCAAAGTATCCCTAAGTTTAATTTGTGCATTTTCCGGCATTCCGGAGAGCTTGTTTTGAATTCCCTCGCGAACCAGTGAATTCAGTGATTTGCCAAACAAGTTGGTGCGCCATATTTTCTCTGGTTCACCTTCAAATTCTCTCATAAGATACTGGATAAGTTCTTCGCTTTGCTTTTCTGTGCCAAGAATTGGCGATATTTCAGCCTGAACATCTGTTTTGATTATGTGCAGCGATGGTGCTGTTGCCCGTAATCTTACACCAAAACGGTTGCCGGTACGGATAATCTCCGGTTCTTCCAGCACCATTTCATCAATTTGTGGAGGAACAATGCCATAGCCGGTTTGCTGAACCTGATCAAGGGCATCGGCCATTTTGTCATATTCACGTTTGGCAAGGGATAAATCCTGCATTAAACGTAACAGGTGATGTTCCCCCGAAATGGTGAAACCTGTAAGTTCTTCTAAAACTTGATAGAAAAGGTCCTGGCGGGATGTTATCTCAATAACGGCAATGCCATTGCCAAGATCCATATCATGCAAGATAACGTCTGCTACGAAATCATATCCTGACAAGTCGTCAATGGCGCGGTCTATGTCACGTAGACGTCGTACATATTGCACAACCTCCCTCACTGCTCCGTCAAATTTTTGCCGCAGCCAGTGGTCGATTTCCAGTTCCTCAACCCATTTTGGCAGGCCGATATTAACTTCTTTGACCGGGAACTCATACAATACTTCCTGTAAAATAGCATAGATATCGTCGTGATTTAGCTGAGCACAATCAACAGGAATAACCGGCACGTCATAGCTGTTTTCCAGTTTTGCAACCAATTCACGGGTTTCTTTCGTCGTTGGACGGTTTGTATTTAGTATGACAAGAAAAGGTTTCTGCAGTTCTTTTAATTCATTCACTACCCGTTCTTCTGCGGGCACATATTTATCCCGGGGCAAATCTGTCACACTGCCGTCAGTAGTTACAACCAAGCCAATTGTGGAATGCTCTGCAATTACTTTTCTTGTGCCAACTTCCGCCGCTTCCTGAAAGGGAATTTCATTTTCGAACCAGGGAGTTAACACCATTCGCGGCCCGTCTTCCTCCTCGTAACCCAGGGCTCCTTCAACGGTATAGCCTACACAGTCAACTACCCTTACACGAACATTCACATTTTCACTAACATTAATTTGTACTGCTTCATTAGGAATGAATTTCGGTTCAGTGGTCATGATAGTTTTACCTGCTGCACTTTGAGGTAATTCATCTTTAGCACGTTCTTTGTCATATTGGTCAGTGATATTGGGTAAAACCATTGTTTCCATAAACCGTTTAATAAATGTTGATTTACCTGTACGTACTGGTCCTACTACGCCTATGTAGATGTCACCTCCAGTACGTTCGGCAATATCTCGGAATAGGTCGAATTTTTCCATCCTGTCGTCTCCCTCCCCATAACTAAAAATCATCTAAATAAATTGAGCATAGTGCCCACTAAACCCGTATTCATCCCTCCCTTTAAACGCAGTGTCATAAGTATTTGGAAGGCTGCCGTCTCTACCGCATATATACTGGACATTAATTTAAACTTGCCCAAAGGCGTAGCTTGACGGTACTCATTAATCAATAATAAATATATGACATGCAGCGTAGATTATTACAAAATAAAAAAGAGTATGGTAACTCCATACTCTAAAATTTCCAATTACTACAATTGATCGCTACTTCTTCCACTTCATGAGTCCGTCCCCTGGCCATCAATTCGTAGACAGCCTCTTTGGGAGGTTTATTTTCGTACATTACTTGATAAGTTTGTTCAACAATAGGCATATCGATTTTATATTTTTCAGCCAGTTGACGGGCAGCCAATGTAGCACGTATGCCCTCTACCACCATATTGCTTTCGGCCTCTATTTGATTTATTGTCTTACCCTGAGCCAGTAATATCCCGGCTCTTCTGTTACGGCTATGGCGGCTGGCACAAGTAACCATAAGGTCACCAATACCAGAAAGACCGGCAAATGTTGAAGTGGTGGCTCCCATGGCAGTACCTAGCCTGGCGATTTCTGCTATGCCGCGGGTCATCAAGGCTGCTTTGGTATTATCACCAAACCCTAAGCCTTCTGCAATACCTGCGCCGAGGGCAATAATGTTTTTTAGAGCACCACCCATTTCGACGCCGATTAAGTCGGGATTAGTGTATACCCTAAAGTATGGCGTAATGAAGATGTCCTGGACTTTTTCGGCTGCAGTTGAACAAAGTGAAGCTACCACTGAAGCACTGGGATGCTTAAGTCCTACCTCTTCTGCATGGTTTGGTCCTGAAATTGCTGCAACTCTGTCAGTTCCCCAAGGTATGACATCAGCTATGACTTCAGACATACGTTTTAATGAACCTAATTCTAATCCTTTGGCGGCGGAAATAACAATAGTATGCCGCGATATAACTTTAGATAACTGTTCGGTCGTATGCCGTACAGCATGGGACGGAGTAGCAATTACGATAAAATCAGCATTCAATACTGCTTCTTCTAAGTTGTTCGTATAAGAAAGAGTTGAAGGTAATATAACTCCAGGCAAATAACGTTTGTTTTCTCTTGTTGTAATAAGGCTATTTACAAGTTCGGAATTTCGTGCCCATAACACAACATCCTGATGTTTTTGGCCTAACATGCCGGCCATGGCAGTACCCCAGCCGCCTGCACCAATTACCGCAATTTTTATTGTCATCACCTCTCCCTTTTGTTGGGTCCGCCGCCGTCACCTGCTTTAATTTTTAGTTCTTCACCTTTTAATAGACGCTCAATATTCGGTTTATGTCTTATAATGACAAATGCAGCGGCGAGGACACCAAAATATAAGAATTCAGGTCTTTGTCCCATAAACCACATTAGTATAGGAACAAGGGCGGCAGCTACGATGGAGGCGAGGGAAACATAACGGGTTATATACACAATTACTCCCCAAATGAAAAAAATAATAAAAGTGATTTTTGGTACCAGCACTGCGATAACTCCGAGGCCGGTTGCTACTCCGCGACCGCCTTTAAATTGTAAGAATACAGACCAGTTATGACCGGCGATTGCTGCTATTCCACCTGCCAGCAGGGCCCAGGCGGCACCTGGCATAATATATTGGCCCCAATAAACTCCGACCACACCTTTTAATGCATCGGTAACGAATACCCAAAAAGCAGGCCACGGGCCTAGTACCCTGAACGCATTGGTTGCTCCGATGTTTTTACTGCCAAACTGCCTTAAATCAACGCCGCGTAGTAGCTTGCCAATAATCAGGCCATTGGGAATTGAGCCTATCAAATAACTGAGCGCTACAATAATTAAATAATCCATTTCCACCCTCTCCCCGTCATCTATTCGTCATCTTTTTCTTTGCGTCCCCGGATAACCAACTTCAATGGTGTACCTTCAAATCCAAAACTTTCGCGTAATTTATTTTCCAGATAACGTAGATAAGAAAAATGCATTATCTCAGGATCGTTGACAAAAAAGATAAAAGTAGGTGGTTTTACATCCGGTTGGGTGGCAAAATATATTTTTAAGCGTTTACCTCTGTCGGATGGTGGCGGATTAATGGCTACTGCATCTTCAATAACCTGGTTTAATACACTGGTAGCTACCCGCATGGAATGCTGTTCGGCCACGAATTTAATCAATTCAATTGTACGATGCACCCGCTGTTTAGTGAGGGCTGAAGTATACAGCACCGGTGCATATTGCATAAAGATAAGCTCGCTCCGGATATTTTCGGTATAACGTAGTGAAGTTTTATCATCTTTATCAAGTAAATCCCACTTGTTTACCACAATTACGGTGGCTCGGCCGGCTTCATGGGCGTAGCCGGCAATTTTTTTGTCTTGCTCTGTTATACCATCAACCGCATCAATAACCATCAATACGACATCAGCCCTATCAATTGCTCTTAGCGAACGGATAACACTGTAGCGTTCCACAGGCAATTCTATTTTTGCTTTGCGTCGCATTCCGGCGGTATCTATTAAAACAAAATTTGTACCTTCCTGGATAAAATGAGTGTCAATGGCATCGCGGGTAGTTCCTGGTACATCACTGACAATAACCCTTTCCTGGCCGAGTATGGCATTAACTAAAGAAGATTTGCCCACATTAGGCCGTCCGATAACAGCTACTTTTATCTGGTCATCATCTTCTTTGGCGACGTCTTCATTCGGCAGGGATTCTACTACTTTATCAAGTAAATCACCTAAATTTAAAGCGTTAACTGCTGAAACCGGTATCGGGTCCCCCAAGCCTAAATTATAGAATTCATAGATATCATTTGCTTTCTGTACGCTGTCAACTTTGTTTACTACTAATATTACCGGTTTGCGTGTACCGCGTAAAATTGTTGCTACTTCTTCGTCGGCAGAAGTCAGACCCGTTTTACCATCTACAATAAACATGATGGCATCTGCTTCCTCAATAGCCAGTTTAGCCTGATGGCGCATAGCTACCAGAATTTTGTCGGTAGTTGCTATCTCAATACCACCGGTATCGATCATGGTAAATTCTCGACCTAGCCATTCGGCGTCAAGATAAATTCTGTCACGGGTAACACCGGGAATATCCTCCACAATAGATACCTGTTTATTGCCAATACGGTTAAACAGTGTTGATTTGCCTACATTAGGTCGTCCTACAATAGCTACAACGGGTTTACTCATTAATATCACCTATATTCATATCATATTCTGCTAAAAGTCGATGCCTTTACGCGCAGGGACACCCTTATTAAAACAATGCGTTACCTCTTGCATATCTGTTACCAGGTGGGCAATATCAATAATTTTCTGCGGCGCATATCTGCCTGTCATTATTATTTCCGGAATACCCTGTTGTTTACCACACAAAAAACTTGCAACTTCATTCACATCAAGCAGATTGCAGGCTAGGGCCACATTAATTTCATCCAATATAACAATGTCATACTCTTTTGCTATGATTACAGATTTGGCTAAATTCCAGCCGTCTTGCGCCAGTTTTATGTCAATAGGTTCTGGATCAGCCATATTTACAAAATCATTGCGACCTACCTGAACAATTTTGAATCCAGGCAGTAATTTGCTGGCTTTCACCTCGCCATAATCGTTGTTATTCTTCATAAATTGAATCATACATACTTTAAATCCATGCCCTGATGCCCGCAATGCCAAGCCTAAACTAGCAGTAGTTTTTCCTTTACCATTGCCTGTATATACTTGAATCAGTCCCAAATCTGACATTTGACTACCTCCAGGTTTGCAGCAATTGACGCAAATCACATCCGGAATATGCAATTTGTAATGGAACGCCAATTTTTTCTGAAATATTTTCCGGTGTTATATCATCTAAAAAAACGGTTTCTCCTTTCCTGATGGCAGCACCAGGAATAATTACCCCGGTTCTCGGGCCGGATAAACTCATTAAAGTATTTATGATGTCCTGACCTGTCAATAAGCCGCTTACTGTAATATTAGGACCAAAAAATTTGTTTTCTACCGGAATGACCCTGACATATAAATTTGGGATAGACAAGCCTGCTACTACTGACTGCAAGATTTTTTCTGCGGAAATACCACACACAATATCCAAATAATGCGGTTCGTGATAGCCTGTTGAATTAACTTCAGTCTCCTGCCATTCGGCTAAAAAATTCCGAACAATCCCTATACCATTTTCTAATTGGGGAAAATCGTCGTACATTTCGTATTCAGGTATTTTGCAATCAGCTTTGAGGTAAAATTCATCTGCCAGATAGACAAAGGAACGGCCTGTTTCCTCACGGCAATGTTTTTGCCACTTACTTATCATATCAATAATTTTAGTTGCCTCTCCAGGATTAAATGTTTCTAATGGATAGCAGTTATCACGGTAACTGCTTAATCCTACAGGCACAATAGCTAAAGATAATACACCAGGATATAAGCCATATAAATCGCGGATAGTATTTTCTAATTCTTTTCCATCGTTGATTCCGGGACATAACACTATTTGGGTATGCAGTTCTATGCCGTCGTCAATTAATGTTTTTAGCTGCTTCATAATTTTACCGGCCTGTTTGTTACCAAGCATTTTTTCGCGTAAAGGACCATTGGTAGTATGTACTGATACGTATAATGGCGATAAATGAAGTTGGCGGATACGCTTCATATCACCAGAGCTCATATTGGTTAAGGTAACAAAATTGCCATATAAAAATGACAAACGAAAATCATCATCTTTCACATACAAACTTTCACGCATATTTCCCGGCATTTGGTCAACAAAGCAAAAAATGCACTTATTGCAGCAACTTTTCACTTTATCGAATACTGCACTTTCAAATTCAATTCCTAAATCTTCGTCATAATCTTTTTCTATTTCCAGAATTTCTTGCTCACCGGACGTTTTTTCTATTAACAATTCAACCTTATCATCAGCAAAAACAAAACTCAATTCAATAATATCGGTAACTTCTTGTCCGTTAACTGCCAACAGCCGGTCCCCCGATTTCAGCCCCAATTGGTCGGCAATACTATCAGGAATAACATTTGCAATTATACTATTTGCCACAAATATCACCTCTATAGTAGCGTATGTATATTCGTTGCATCTTCATCTTGAACAGCTTTTCTTGATAAACTTTGCTTTTTTCGAAACATGCTCTAATAGATATTCCTTTCTTCACTATAATTTCCTGCAAGAAGCCGGTTAAAATGTTCCCTATTTACTTACCATCTGCAAGCAAAAAAGAGTGATGAAGTAAAACAACATCACTCTAACTATATTATAGTAACATTTTTCAGTTGTTGTTGTCACTATTTTTAAGAGCCATTTTTATTATCATTTGTTTCTTGATTATCGTCCGGCTTTTTATTTTTTGCGTTCTTGGGGCCAAAAAAGTTTGCAAATTCGCTAGTCCTGAATTGTTTGAGCTTAGCGCCTGCTTCTTTCATTCCTCCTGTGCTTAGGAATAAGAAAGCGGCAACGCCAACAACTAATAAACCGACAATCCAGCCTATTGACTTGCTGGCCCCGGAAAATCCGGATGTCGTTGTGCCAAAACCGGCTGATCCGCTAGTAGTAGCTTGAGGGCTTCCTGGAGCTTTGCCTAAAATGGTTGGAATTATGTCGGCAAATAAAGCAATCCCTTTTTCCGCGGATGGGCGGTCATTAGTATGAGATCCTACTTCTAATAGCATGGACCGGGGATGTAAATCCTGATTATAATCGCCGCCTTTGGCAAAAAAGATACCTTTAATTAAACCAGGATGCTGTTTATCAGCGGTTGCTTTAAGTTGTAGTGCATAATCTTCAATTTGTTTGCCAGTTGGGCCGTATTTACCTACTACTAATTGTACTTTGCTTACATCCTGGCCATTTATGTTGGTTTTATAAACTTCCGGGGGCGCAGAGTCGCGGTGAACATCAAAAAGGCAATCAGGTTGTTGTTTTAATAAATCCAGTACTGTACGGCGGGAGCGTTCATAGGCCATGTCATCATGCGGGTCATGCTTGGCAGTGGAATGAATGACCTCGAGTCCTTTACTCTGTAACGCGCTGGCAAAAGAATCTCCTACTTTATATACTCCGCCTGCACCAAAAATACTGTCTTTACCATCAGTTGGCACATAGGATTCATCTGAATGGGTATGATATATGGCCACTTTTCCTGCTCCTTGAGCGCGGACCATCGGTATTTGTAAAATATCCTTAAAAAAAGCACTGTTATTGTTGACAGGCATATATTGAGATAAATTAACATCGCCAATAAATCTGGCGTGGGCTATGTTACCTTCTATAGCAATGATCTCATATCTTTTATTATTTTCATTAATACACTGGTCACCCACTTGAACATTCCAGCCTGTAATATATACTATGTTGCCGCTTTCGTCAACAATATTAAAATAACCGCCATCATTGCCCTGGGCATAGCCAACCGCAATTATACTACAGGCCATTAACAGTACAATTATGGCTATCCATAGCCGTCTATTCACGTTTTTCACCTCTATCTTCCTCTTCGCACTTGTTAGGAGTTTTTGATTTTTCATTTTGTTTTTTTGCGTTATTATGAGAAAGCTCTTTGCTAAATTCGTATAGTCCTTCCGGGCGATGTGAACCAAGCACCGGACCGCCCTGCAATTTTTCCCGGGTTTCTCCCACCAGTTCAGCAACCATAACAGCTACCAGCCCGGCAATAATTACTACATCAAATGCGCCGGCGCCACCAATATCAGTGGTACCCGGCACCCCCATGCCAATGATCGTAACCATATGCACTACATCACTTAGTACTATGCCTAATACTCCACCAATGAAAGCGCTGCGCCTTGAACGACCAGCCAAATACGCAATTAGGCCTGCTGAAATGCCATAAATTATCTTAGGATCTAGAAACATATTTTCCGGTTCATATGGCAAATACCTTGAACCCAGAGAAACAGCCGCCGCTACCAGCAATGATGCCAGTATCGCCCGAACTTTTTCCTCTGTTTCATCGGCTTTAACAATTAACCAGATAGCTAATATAGCCGGCAATAGCGCGCCACCGACATTAATACTTACTTGTACAGGCGAACGCATGATAGGAATATCAATAAAACTGCCCACAATAATTCCGCCAATAAATAGCAAAGCCTGTTTATCCGTCATTCGCATCCTGTCTAGTATTCGTTGGGCTAAACCAAAATAAACCAATACTCCAACCACCAATAAAGTAATCATTCCTATTGGCATGCTCATACTTTTTTCACCTCTTGGACTTTTTTAATTTTATATTTTATATGTTGTTATTTATCTTGCCCGTCATTGCTTAATTTAATGTAAGAAAAAAGATGAGTTTTAAACTGTGATGAATATAAATTGCTTCCGCAAAAAAAAATCATGGCCTCAGCCATGATTTTTTCTTAAAGCATATTTGCATATATCTATACCGCGAACAGTTAGCCAATCCCGGCTATAACCCGTAATAATAACAGGTGTTTCGGTTAATTGACGGCAATGTCCTATCCCCAGCAAAAGCATATAACGTTTAATATCTGTTAAAAATTGTTGCAGCCAGCTAACAGTGGTTTCTAAGTCCTTATCAAGCAGTATTTTTATGGCAGGTGCGGCAATTCCCACAGCAACTCCCCCTAAAGCCATTGATTTCACAGCATCGAGAGCGGTGCGGATGCCTCCTGACACAATCAAATCAATACCATCAGGCAAAACATTGGCTACTTCCACCGCACTTATAGCAGTGGGAATGCCCCAGCTTAATGTGTCTTGCGATATCGGTAATTGATTGCGGGCTGCTTCAATTGCCAGAAAGTTGGTTCCGCCTGCACCGCCGGTATCAATTGCTCTGACACCGGCATCGACCAGCGCCTGGGCTTGTTCCCGTGCAATGCCAAAGCCTACTTCCTTAGCAATAACAGGAATATCAATTTTACAGGCAATTTTGGCAATATTACGCAGGTAACCGGAAAAATTGCGGTCGCCTTCAGTCATAATAATCTCCTGGGCAGAATTTAAATGAATCTGAATGGCTTGCGCACCAACCATTTCTACCGCCCGTTTAGCTTGTTCAATTGAAACATGGGCCCCTAAATTGGCCAGTATTATCCCATTAGGGTTCTTTTTTCGAACAATTTGGTAAGAATTTTGTACTTCCGGATCTTCCAGTGCAGCATATTGCGAGCCAACTGCCATGACGGAGTTCGTTAAACGGGCTACTTCAGCGAGTTGGGCGTTAACTGCAGCAACATCATTGGCCCCGCCGGTTATAGCATTAATAATTACCGGATGATCAATTGCTATACCTGCAAACGAACTGTCAAGCTTTATATCATCCCATGACAAATCAGGAAGGCAATTATGCAAGAGGGAAAAATCGGCAAAACAGTTGCTCAGTGGTCCATCTGTCAGCAACATCGAATATTTTAGGTGGTCCAATTTGCGTGATTGACGCTGCATATGCCAACTCCTTAGTCTTCGCGCTTAAATAAATGTCCCAGTTTATCGCCAATAGTCACACCAAGATTGGTTTCGCCGGCTAAATATGATTGATATTCCGCCCGTTCGGCATCTTCCTGAGCTTTAATAATACTTAATGCAATACGTTTCGCCTGCTTGTCAATATTTAAAATTTTGACTGTTACCTGCTGGCCGGCAGAAACTACTTCTTCAGCACTTGCTACCCGGCGTTCGGCTAATTCGGATATATGGACCAAACCTTCGACTCCAGGTCTTAGTTCAACAAAAGCACCAATTTTAGATGTTTTAGTGACTTTTCCTTTTATATTCATTCCTTCAGAAAATTCTTCTACTGCTGTAAACCATGGATCATGCTGGACTTGTTTTAAACTGAGACCAATTTTTTTGGCCTTAGCATCAACTTTTATCACCATCACTTCTACTTCATCGCCAACATTAACAACTTCTTCGGGTGTTCTTACCCGCTGCCAGGATAAATCAGAAATATGTATCAGGC
>JAEYSJ010000082.1 GCA_023434855.1 Bacillota bacterium
TCACTGCTGTTGATACAAATCTAATCATATCTCCATTAAAAGAAGGTTTCAAGAATTTCATCGAATGAATTTCAACTGCAACTAAATGATCCTTCTCACCATATTTGCCATATAAGTTGGAGGCTCCCAGAAAAGTTGCTTCAGTAAACCACTCAGCTAATCTGGCTGCAAATAAAGTATCGTGATGATTCATATCTTTACCTGTCACTAATCTTGATGTTTCGTAACTTTTCATCTTTTTCCTTTTTTCCTCCCGTCTATGTTCGACTTACTGCTCGCTGTTTCTCAGCTAGCGCTATACACTTATCATACCATAATGTACTATAAAATTCTTCTCTCTAGTTACTGTAAAAAGCGCCCTAGCATACAAACATAACGAAAAAGACTCCAGGAAAATCGCCTGAAGCCTTGATTTACTGGAGCGGGCAACGAGATTCGAACTCGCGACCCACGGCTTGGGATAATCCCCACTAGCTCATAAACCCTTTATTAACTTGAATCTTTACTTTCCTTATTCCGATAGCATGACTTAACTATATTGATTTGTAGATTTTATTGTAATGTACTATGTATAAAGGGATAATATTAATTCGTTACTAAAATCGCCGTACGGTTTTGAAGAGCGCGGGATTAGATCGAGTATTGTGATGAATTATTAGAAAGTCCTTAAATAATATAAACCTCAATAGTAAGAAAGTTTTGTTCCTAACGCCGATGTTTTAGAAGTCTCATTCTACTCCGAGTGCCTTAAAAATAGCATCCTCAGGAGATTGATAGAAAATCAAATGAAACTTCCCCATTAACTCTGGCGGCACATTCCCCATATCAGCAGCGGACAATATGGGAATCAAGACTTTTTTCGCACCGCTATCAAGGCATACTTGTAATACATTCGCCAATTCTTCCACCTTTATCATTGTTCCGCCGATACTGAGATTTCCTAATATGGCTAGACTTGATACTGCTGGCTTATTAAGAGCTGCCGAACATAATGCAACAAGTGCTGCAAGGGATAGGCTACTTGTCATGCCGACTCCATTCAGGTCTTGCACGTGCAGCATATAGTCCTTATTCTGCATTGAAATCGTACCGCTAATGGTTTTGCTGTTGGCCTTCAAGTAGCGATACGCGGTGTCCGCCGCTTCTTTGGCTTCCCGCATATTGCCAATGCCTGTACATACGTATTTACCAGAACCGGCAGCCATTTCAACTTCAATTTTATAGGTGCCGATCATGCTGGATTTTCCCCTGCCAATGGTGTAAACATGGCCTGCTTTCGTAAGACCTTCCGGAATGAGCTTTCCTCCGCCCTGCTCAGGAACCGGGACAAATTCTTCTGCGAATGATTCGTTATCAATATAGGAGAAGTTTACATCAAAGAACTCCATACCACCTATTCGTTTAAGCTGCTCTTTTACCCGCCTTCTGCTTTCCAAAGCGAACCGCAGAATTTCTTCTACGTCTTCCTTATCAAACTTGCCATGAGGATAAATTAGTTTAATTAAAGCAGAAACCATCTTGCGGACAGCAATAACATCACGCTGGTTAAGGTTGTTGCCTAACT
This sequence comes from Bacillota bacterium, assembly GCA_023434855.1. The sequence goes on from JAEYSJ010000082.1 coordinate 1,565, forward strand.
TAAAGTATTTATCGAATGCATCGGCATAGGATATTTTTCTCAACTCTCTCATGAACTCGGATAGATAATCGGTAATAAACCCGTAATCGTCGGTGAAGAAATGGGGGCGATACTTGGGAATCTCCCAGCCAGGTATGTAGCAATGCATCCGGTCAAAGAACGCACTATCGCTATTCATCTCCACCGGAAACGGCTCAAACAGATGCGAAGTTTTTAACAGCACATCCACACTTTGGTTGATGTTGCCCACGAAAACCATCGATGCAAGGGCTGCTTTCTCTTCTTTTCCCCGTGAAAACGAGCCTGAGGCCATGTAATCCTTCATGATTTGGATGCCATCTTTGTCCTTAAAACGAATTCCCGCAACCTCGTCAAAAGCCACGCAGTCCCACATGCCTACAAGTCCAACCGTCCGGTTGCTCATGTTATAAAACAAGTTGGCTACCGTCGTTTGTCCGCCAGAAACGAGGATGCTGTTCGGTGATATCTCCTTATAAACGTGTGACTTTCCTGTTCCACGCGGTCCTAACTCGCAAAGGTTGATATTGTTTTCGATGAGCGGAGCAATCCGGGCTAAATGCAGCCATTTGATACGTTCGGAGAAATGGGATGGCTCCATACCGACAGACCGCAGGATAATATCGATCCACTCGTCTTTCGTGAACTGCTCTCTGCCGGCCTTTACTTCCTCCAAGTCGAGACTGGGCATTTGGATTGGCGTAAGTTTGCGGATAACGAACGGATTGCGCTTCTTATCATTCTCATCGTAAAAATACTCCATATTAACGATACACCAAATGCCGCCGCACAAGAGCCGTTCGTACTTGGATACATACTCTTCTGAAATGGGTACAAAATTGATCCCTAAATTAGAGAACTCCGCCACATATTGGTCATTCTTTACATCTAGCTTAACCGATAGCTTGTCGATAACCGTGTAGTTTCCCCGCTCGCGCAGCTTAGAAATGACCTTTTGTGCCTCATCGGGCCGGACAAAGTTATCGGCAAGTATCTTTTTGACATTGCCTACGCCTTCTTCGACAGCCTGCTCATCGGTAGAGGAGCAGTACATCCCTAGCAGATACTCCAGGACATAGACAGGCACATTAGCACCTTCTTTGATCTTCTTAGTTAAGTCCTTACGGACGACCTTACCTGGAAAGGTTTGTACCAACTTTTCAGATAATTCATTCATGCCCTCACCCCATTACAGACTGAAGCCAAAGTCATCGGCGAACGCAATATCAACGATGAACTCATGCCGCGTGATTTCTATGTCGCTTACCGCGTCTTTCATGATCAGATAATACTTCTCACTCTTGGAATACTTGCGATTACGGAAGGTGAACTTTTCACGGAACTGCCGCTTGTCGGGCGAGGCGTTTTTCCTGTCCGCAATAATTAGCTCTTCACCAGTGATTTTTTCTCCCGACTCAGTTTCAAAGTAGACCTTCACTTTGCTTGGTTGGAGAGTATCGGTCACGTTCTCGGTCTGGATGAAATCAAGATAGGTAATTAGGTTTGTGACTTTCCGTGTTAGGGAGGTCAAGACGACTTCTACATTGCTGACTTCTTTTTTATATCGCTCGGTTTTTGCTTTCAGGATAGGAACAATGATTTCTTGCAGTGATGCGCCGCCATGTACATAGTTCTGACCGCCGCCAGGGGCTTTAAAAATATCTGTGCCACGCGGAACGGTAACATACACATCACTACTATCAGCAGAGAGGTAATCCAGCGAGTAACACAAGGCACCCTCGATGGTTAAGGGTTTTCTTGAAAGGATAAACCGCTTGTTCACGAAAGCATCTGCCTGCTTGGGTAAATTGACCTTATCGCTTTCATCCAGCTTATATCGCTTATAGATAAACCCGTGGTCGGCAGTAACGATATAATTGGTTATAGACTTGTCCACCGTGAGCTTTTGAATCAGGTTCATAATCTCGCGAATTGATTCCTCGGCTGCTAAAAACACTTCCTGTTCGGTAGCCGCATGATCCCCTCTGGCATCAATCTGGTTGTGATAAATATAAATGAGTTCCTTTCCGGTCATCAGCTTACGGACAGCATCGCGGTTCATCGCCATGATCTCCGAATATGAAGTTACCACTGATTGCGGATAATGGGATTGTAAGACTTTTTCCCGCTGCGCCGAAGAGCTGCAGGATTCCCCATCCACTAAGACATCATAGTCCTCTGTAAAGGATATAGTTTTATGCGGGAGCAAGCCCGCCATACCCAGCCTGGTATATGACGGCAACGTAGATACCATATAACTAAGCTCAGAGCTGGTATTCGCTTTGTCCTTAAACCGATCATGGAGTTCCAGTCCGCATTCATAGCGGAAAGCATCCGATATAATAACAACGGTGCTTTCTTTCCTGGCAGCCGGAGCCGCAATTTGGCTATAAAAATTGTATTGCTTTTGACCTGCCATTTGTCCGAAGTTATCCAACTGATCGAGCTTTTCCGCCCACAAAACTGACAATTTCATGAGGTAACTGTTGGTATATACCTTCTCGACCAGATTACGTAGCGCATACAGACTCTCACTGGCTTCAATACGGTCAAAGGCGGTATAGAAGCCCCGGTAATACCGGTCAATCTTTGCCCACTTGGTTGTGTACAGGCGAATGGCTTCATCGGCATTTTTAACGCTATCCTGAGCAAATTTCCCAATCTCGGCAAGCATTTGGTCAGCCTTATCAATGACTTTGTAATGATGAACGAACTTGGCAGCAAAATGCTTTTTGCTGCTTCTTTTTTTGGTGACTTCCCGGTAAGTCCCGGTCAGAGGCTCTGATGTTGACACTAGAACAGAAGCTAAATGGCTGATTATCCTTTGGTCAAATACCTCAAAGGTATCGCAATCAAAGAACCCTTCCACCAGGGCACTTTTAAAGAAGTCGTTGGCTTTTATCTTGACGGCAATCTGCTCTGCGATTGAGTCAAATTGATCCTTGTACAACATATTGTTCATCAGATTGGCTACAAAGACGGCAATGTCGTTCTTCTTGTGCGATATATAAGGCTCCCAGGACTTCGGCAGATCGCCTTTATAACGGTGGGCCGTATAAGTAATTAGTAGAGTTAAAACCAGTTTTTCAACCGTCGGCTTCTCATTCTGGAATCCGTAGTATTTTTCGCATAGCTGCCAGAAGGATTTGAGAAGACCCAACTTTTCAAAGGCCGCAATGTATTTGTTTTCCGTGAAATTGCCGCTCAGGATGACTACCTTAACCACTTCTTCGAAACTCAGTATGCGGATGCCTGCCAGCACAGACAATAAACCTATATCAATGGATTCGGGGTTATAGTTCTCAATCCCGAGCGCGGCAAACCGCTCCACCCTGTCATTGGACCGCCAGAATTTAGGGTAGCCAGCTAATTGTTCCTTGTAGCGTTCAGGGATATGGAGATCAGCGCATAATAGGGATACTCTATCGGCGTAGAAGGGTTCCGAGTAATATGCCATGTCTGCAAGATGATTGTCCGAATCTTGGGGCTTGGAAAAAGGGGCATAGATTAGGTAGCTATTTTCCCGGTCAACGTATTCCAAAAAGTATTTGGTGTGGAAGACGTTATCCCCAGTTAGCTTGTGTAGTTTCGCACCTGTGAGCGGCAGGGTATCAATCTCTTCGGCAAATTCGCCATTGACATCATACCAAAATACTAGCTTACGTTCGTTGCTTTTAAACTTGTCATTTAACCGTTCTGTAATGGTCTGAAGGTTCATGATGGTTCACCATGTCCTACCAGTTTTAAGTACGTATCAAGTTCATGATTTAGCTCTGTAGCAACTAGCGCTATGAAATCACTGTGGTCGCCAGTCATAGCGGCTTTATCTAAGGCTTCATAATACTGGAACCTAGACTCTTTGCGAATAACAATAGGTGGATAGCCATACTTCATGAGTTCCAGGTTGAGAAGCAGACGTGATGTTCTGCCATTGCCATCAATGAATGGGTGAATATTGACGAACTTACTTGAGAGCAATGCAGCCCGTTCTACCGGATGAAGTGTGCCACCTTCACCGTCATACCACGTTATCAGCCCTTGCATTTCACCTGAGAGTTCATAAAAGTTAGGCGGAATGTGCTTTGCGCCAGCGATTCGTACATTCTCTTTGCGGTATACTCCCGCATTGTCATCATCAATTTTGCTTAATACGAGGCGATGAATGTTTCTGATCTGCCACTCGGATAAAGGTTCGTTCTTTCTGACGATCTCTTCAATGTAGACAATAGCTTCCCGGTGGTTAATGACTTCCAAATGTTCACGCAGCGTTTTTCCGCCAACGGTGATTCCCTCTAGGACCACTTTAGTTTCCGCTAAGGTCAGTGTGTTGCCTTCAATGGCGTTGGAATGATAAGTCCACTCGATAAGTAGATGTTCTCTGAGGCTTTTGACAGTATTAACCGGCAACGGACGCTTGCTGTCTAGCAGCAGCTTTTTGGCATCAATATCTGTAAACAATCCCCTAACCTCCTCTCTATTCTATTTTTATATTTTCGCAAGTAAATCAATCTTTACGGCCTTCTTGCCCTCATTTGCAACCTCTATCCCCTGAAACTTGGCATAGTTGACGACCACACCGTCATCCAAGTCAATGGCAATACGCTGATGAGCGATATGGGCAATGGCCTGGTCGTAAAGGCGGGTTTCGGCGAGCTGTTTTACGAGCTTTTCTTTTTGTTTGACAACTTTTGCCTTCTCACTGGCTGGCGCATTGCTTTCCCTGACTACATCACAATGGTTAATGGCGTTTTCAATGAATGCCTGAGCCTTATGCAGATAGTCAGCCCGGACGCGACCTACCGTGTCTTGACCGTAGCGGTGCATGTAGATAAGGGCTTTGAAGCCGTTTTCTTTACCGCTATCGAATAGCCAATAAATAGGACGTTTCTGATAGACTTTTACGTGGTCAGCATAGAAGTCCTTAAGGAAATAGTTGCGAATAATTTCGCGAGAGGTAGTGCCTTTGTTGCCGAGGGCTTGTGCGATGAAGTCAAGGTTTTCTTCTAAGGTCTCCTGACCATATACCACTTTCACGAATTCGACAAATCGGGCAACAATGTCGTCTGAAAAATATTCGTCGTCTGTTATGGGCAGGATATTGTCTGTGTCTGGAAAGAAGGTGGTGTATTTAGACGCATCCCACGCTCCACCGGCATAAGCAAGACCTTCTACATCTAGGCTGTAGCGACCAAATATGCAGCCGACGGCGTATGAGATAAAGCTGCGGATGTCGCGTTGAAGATCAGCCTTACGCATAGTTACTTCTTTATCTTCTATTTCTGGTGTAAGTTCATCTTGCAAACCATAAATTTCGATAAAAATGCGGTTTATTTCTTCTTCATTGGCTTGGAGTTGAAAATAGGCTTCCTCTGTATCTTTAGACCAATTAGAATAAACAAGTTCCAGCCTACTTAGATCATCTTTCTTGTTATATTGGAGGAACGGGTGGCAGCGAAAATCCCAACTTGTTTCAAAGTTATCCCAGTCAGCACGAGATATATCGATATTCTGAGAAACTAACAGTTCAATCCGAGCACTTAGACTATCTTTAAATATTATTGGGCACTTCGCAACCGAACTTTGGGTATAGTGAATTGTCGGACTAACAATATGCAAAACTACTTGCATTACCTTTGAGTTCATAACCCCTAATAAATAGTTATTACTGTAATCTGATCTATTAAAAATCATAGGACCCGTTGAATCGTATATAAACCCTATCCCATAGTACCTTAGGGAGAAGTTCCCAGACGTAACATCTGAATATGACATTCCTTCTGAAAAGTAAGTGCCTGGATTTCTAATTACCGCATTCTTGAAAGAAAATAACTCAGCTCCATCATTTTCCCAATTAATAATATAGCTTCGATTTCCAAACCACTTTCTAAAATCCCCACCTTTATTAAAGGGGAACCATTTCGTATTTCTGGATTTTGCCTCTATTCTACTTGCACAATCAAAACTAACGTTATTAACGCAAACCTCATGCCAAAAACGTAGGAATCTATTATTATCCGCTGTAGCTAAACCTTGTTTTGGATAAGCTATATCGCCCAAAGAACGTCCTTTTTCAAAAGTTGCAAGTATCCGCTCACTTACCCAATAAGCAATAGGAAACCCAGGGATTTTAATAAAGTCCTCTTGCCTCTTAATATTGCAACCGACTCCATCGAAAAACATTCGTTCCTTATCTTCAACAGAGTCAACCGCCCCTTGTTTTAGATATAGTTTTCTGTAAATTCCTTTATAATTATTAAATTTATGTTTAGATATAACAAATGCCGTCGTTCCAAAATCCGAACCAAAAATTCCTCTACCAAAATGAACCATGCTCATGATTACATTCTGAGAAATTATGCTTTTTCTTAGTTTCTCGTAGCTCGCTAAGAACATCCATACTGGAATATTGATCATCGTCATTAATCCAGTTGATTTGCACATTTCTATAGTCTTTTCCATAAAAACAGTGCTCATATCAGATTTTGTATCAGGATAATGCTTTTTAATATACTCCATGAGTTTAATACCCATTCCAGTACTTCCCATATACGGCGGATTGGTGATAACTACATCATACCTTTTATTTAGTAGCTTTCCCTGCTGAACCAACACGGGTAGTTGTTGTAAAATTATATCCTTGGAGGGAGCTTCAAATATATTCAAAACAGTGTTATTATCACGTATAACCTGAATTGCCGCTTCAATCCCCTCAAAATCAATCGGCATTATTTCCAAAATAGAGCCATATTCCTTTGCATCTCTGAATACGTCGATAAGATATTCCACTTCGTTTCTTAACTTATTCGACCACAGCGGCCCCTCAGCCAGCCTATCAAAAATATCCATGACTTCCTGCTTCGGTATACCATTACTCTCTTGAATGGCGCAAAGATGCGGACGAATTCCTTCATTAAGAATACGCCGGGAATACGCTCTGGCTTTCATCATGACTGCAAAGTAAGCCAATTGATAAGCACGATCATCAATATCTAAGCCATAGATGTTGTGCAGCAAAATCAATTTCGCCGCGTCCCGCTCAGTATAACCGCAGTTTTTATAGATGTCCATTAGAACGTCGAATGCGTATACCAAAATATGACCGCTGCCCATGCAGGGGTCTATAATCTTGATATCCTCCGGGCGAAGATTTTTTCGTTCCTCCCGCAGTTTTGCCAGTTCAGCCTTAACGTCCTCCTCCTGTTCGGCTTCATCCAGGTAATATTTCCAATTGGCTTTAATATCGCCGTCAGGATGCCCTTCCAGCCAGAGCCGGCCTAGCGAGTTCTCCACCATATAGCGCACGATCCAGTCGGGTGTAAATAGCTGAGTTGCCGCCGGAATGCGCTCTTTGGTAATTTTTACATTCTTTTTCAGCAGGGCAAAGGTTTCGTCTTTGGGTTCCGTGTTGTAATACTGGTACATCCAGCCAATGATTTCCACGGCTTCTAAAAAGTCTTCCTCGTCAATCTTTAGCAGATCACGAAGTACACCATCTTCATTTGTGTACGAGATATCCAGCAGTATCTCGGTATAATCGTTGTTTTCCTGCGACGTGTTTTCAAACAGTTCCGGCAGTATCTTACCCAACTCATTGCATTGCTTAATAACCAACATGCGGAAGAGCTGATCCATGGCATTCTTTTCTTTCAGGGTAAGGATTTCTTCTATCTCAGCCTGCGAGAACTCTAGGTCTACCTCCGGTGCTTGGGTAACAATGTCCGGCTCGAATTTGCCTGCTGTTTCACTAGATAACACGCGCACCCGTGAAGGCAAGTAGTCATTGACCTCCATAAATCGAATGGCGATCAGCCTGTTAAACCATGTATAGGCTACTTCCTCCATCACCAGCTCATAGCCGTTTTCTTTGCTTTTAATCCGATTAACAAGGTTTTCGCGCTGCTTGACTTCTTTCCCCGTAAGTTTGGCCTCAATCCCAATGTGGGTTGGGAAAATGGCATACCCTTCCCCTTCGTTGATGGGTTCCGTGATACTATCTTTTGTTATGCCAATGCGCCCGGCTTTGTCTTTGACCGATGCAATGAGTTTCTTACGGGCTTCTATGGCAAAATTCTTAATGGCTGCCTTGTTCATGAAGGACCTCCCTTACATCAATAACTGGATAACAGTATCTTTATCCTCACTCAGTTCTTTCAATAACCGGGTCTTAATCGACTGCAGGAATTGATCGATGTCCGCTTCTTTTTCAATGGTTACTGTGGTTTGGAGAGCCACCTGCTTTATGCTGACGTTTTTAGTCTTTTTAACGTAAGGCGTAGGGTTTTCTCTCCCTGGTGCAACTGGTTTTTCTACAGGAGGCTTATACAGATCAGCCAGTTTTTTTTCATGAGCGGCTATTTCATTGAGGCAGCGGACTTTTAACGCATCACTTTCATGGCGGATATTTTTTACTGCCGCCACTTCGTTGGAAGACTCCAGTTTGGTTTTGAGTTCTTCAAAGCGGTTGGTAAATTGGTTTTTGAACTGATCGGCAAAGCTCTTTTGTTTCAGCACGTCCATGACTTGTTGCCGGTCCAGCTCAATGACAGTTCGTATGGGTTCGGCCTCTTTTTCCAGTAGCGAGGTATGTAATTGAAGAAACTGCTCAATAAGGGCAGGCAGTTTGTGGATTTCATTGTAGGGCTTCTCTTTTACAGCTATGGCCTTGATGTCATGAATCTTCGCTATAATCTGCTCATCCACAACATAGGTCTTGCTGTTGCTAAAGATATCGATATACTTGAAGGCTTTGGACAAAATTGTCTTCTGTTCGCCCTCGAAGAACGTGATAATGGGAGCAATGTCTTCTGCCATATCTAAAATTTCATCCCGGCGGCTATCAACGAACTTAAAGAACTCAATTGGATTGGTGTTATCCTCTAACTCCGTAAGCAGCTCTTTCGCTTTCGTTAGCAGGGCTTTTCCTGGGAAGCGGCTTTCGAAGCGGTATTCAACTAGCAGCTTCTCTATCTCACTGAGTTTATTAGCGGCTCGATCCTTGAAGTTTTTCATGAGCATATCGTCTTCGTCACTCACGGCGGTCATGGAGAACAGGTCTTTCATGACGGCTTTGACAGACTTGACTTGCTTCTCGGTTGCCCGTTCTCGCTTCTGAATTAAGAGCTTCTCGGCATAATCCCGTTTGGTGATATATTTCATCAGGTCATTGATGTCTGTGTCGATGGGCGAAATATTTGTGCTGTTTACAGTAAACGTAACCTTGCCCTGTTTGAACAGCATGGCAACCAACCACTGGACATCTAGCTCCACAAAGCCATAGGGAGCCGTCGTGAAACGATCAAGCAGGGTTTTCATCGATGTCTTGGAATGACGGGCAGAAGCCAACTCGATAGCTGCCAGCACATCATCAAGAGCCAGCTTATTCGCAATCTTGGTTTCGAAGTTTTCAAACAAGGTTTGGTTGCTTGTTCTGAGTACAGTATCAATATCCGATAAAGCAGGCGCTGTTTCCATATAGGACAGTTTGTTATAGATGGTATTGACCAATTTACCCAGTGCTTCATTAATTCTGCCTGCCGGGTCTTTTGCTCCGATATTGGCCTTATCACCGCAGACATAGATGTCGGCGTTTTTAATGGCTTCTTCCAGGAAAATGCGGATACGCTGCCTTTTCTCAATTAATTCATCCTGCTTAGCCCGCTTGATAGCTTCAAAGGATTTGGCGAGCGATACCCCTTGCTTGGTGATAAATTTGCCAATCTTTAATGCTTCGGTGATCTCGTCCAGGAAAGTAGCATCATTCGGCAAGTGAACAATGACGTTGTTTTCTTGCAGAGAAAGCATGCGCAGCATGTCCGGCCTATACTCCCTATCGCTATAAGGCGTAATGACGCGGACACCGATATCGGCACTTTGGTTATTTTTATAGTAGCGGTCATCCACTATCTGATTAAAGGCAAAGTTATAGCGGGCATTGTACCGGTATTTCTGTTCTTTGATCAGTTCCTGAAAAATGATACCTGATGCTTCCGTGATGATTTCGCCCATTTCGACGGTTTCGTTCTGAATGGCCTTGTTAATATCTTGTTCTTCGTTTGTTAAGAACATATAGATATCGCCGTTTTTCTGCACCAGTGTCTGTTTAATGAGCCGAGATAGCGATTCATCGACTTGTTTTCGCAGGGCGATACGGTCTTCGTCAATTTCAGAGACCATAAGAGTTGTAAGGTTCTCCATATTGGCCTTAATTTCTTTGACATATTTGATCATAAACAGGACTTTCAGAAGCTCCACATCAAAGGGTTGGAGCTTGCTATTATCAGCGGCCTGCGTAATGACTATTCGGTGAGTGTGATCAATAAATTTATCTAGAGCGTTATAGAAAATGTTAAAAGGAACGATGATGCCCTCCACATCGTCCATGTACCGCATCGCAGATTCTTTGAACAGGGCGATCATAGACCGCTCGCCTTCCGCCAGATGTTTACCGGATGCGCCGTGGGTTCGGATGGCAGTAAGGACTTGGCCTAAAAGGTTAAACTGATAGGGAATGAAGGGGTAGACAGAAGCAAAGTCCTCTCTGTTTTTGTACAGCTTCTTTTCAACCTCATCGGTAAAGGTAATGAGGTTTTTGAGAATGGCTTCCTTCTGGTCATATAGCAGCTTCAGAGTATCCATGGCAGAGGGTTTCTTAGCCAGAATTCTTTTTCGGATTACTTCATCCACGTTGGCGCTAGACAGGGATAGTCTAGTATCAAATCGTCCTTGTATTTTAGAGAAGTCGTTTCCTTTGACGGAGACTACAGAATCTATATCTTGTTGACTGGTTACAATGACCCATGCCTTGCCGCCGCAGGCCGTGCCCAGGTCTTCGGTTACGGTTTGCAGGTTGAGCATTAACCGCATATCACCCGCTATGTATTGCCCAATTTCATCGACTAAGAATACAACATGATGATCCTTTCCCTTACCTTCGCAATATTTTCTAACCATGCCGGCAAACTTCTCGATGGAAATGGAATAGGTGTCAGCCGCTTTCTCACACCAAGTCCGGGCTGCTTCTTCGCTCATGATGCTAAGGGCGACCAATGACGCTACGATCTCATCCTGGATGAAATAGAACTCTTCTCTTGTTTCTTCCCAGTCGCGGTCTTGAATTTCTTTAAACTTGGCTTTGAAGGCATCGTATTGACTGTCTTCCGTCAGTTTCCGTTCCAATTCTGCCAAAAAAGGCAGAGAGCCGCAGAAGCCTTGCATTTCGTTAAAAACTTTAACAAATACGTCAATAATGGCATCTTTATTGGCTTTCGCATCAGCTTCGCTTTTCGAGTCGATGTTAAATAAAATGACATCGGTTGAGGTGCTGCCTGCCAGCTTGATATCGGCAATCACCATAGGGTCTTGCAGCTTATTGCCGTCGGTAAAAAACTCAATGGCCTTTTTGCCGTTCACTTCTTTGTTCTTTAAGAGATAAGACAAGATTTTGAGGAAGTGGGATTTACCGCTGCCGAAGAAGCCTGAAATCCAGACCCCCATCTTATCGGTGTGTCCGTGAATGCCTTTCTTATAGCCTTCAAAGAAATCGCGAAAGTGCTTCGCCATTTCCCTGGTGACAACATATTCATCCAATTCCTGAAAGACATTTTCGCCATCGTCTTGCCCTACTTTGATAACGCCTTTTATATCTCTATCAATAGGTTTTTCGAACATATCAGCTATGCGCATTGTTTATCTCCCTCCACCCTGTTTCTACTTTTATACCAGCTTAAAAGCCCGATAATAGTTGTCATCTTTGATCGTACCGAAAAGATGTAGAGCTTGTCCGGAATATTCGCCAGGAAAGAACATAACAACAGGAACGCAGTCGAGTACCTGGTGTAAACTATTGAGAACGTTATGAGACCGGACAAGCGGGAAACATTTACCCACGCCTGTAATAAACACCACTGAGCCTTTAGGCGTGTTTTCAACAATGTGGTTTACGATCACATTAGACTTGCTCGTCAGCTTGAGCATTTTGATAATGGCTTCAAAAGCGAAGTCAATGCCTTTTGTTCTTTCGAACTCGAAGCACTTTTCCAAGTAGCCCCGCTCTTTGAGGACATTAATCACGATTTCGTATAGGTCAAATTCTACAATATGTATAGGGCTGCCCGGTTTGTTCATTTTGTCTTTCAGATAGGCTACATAGCTCCTCACATGCAGCTCATCTTTGGGCGGATAGTCGAAAACATAGTAACCGACCTCGTTGCCCAGGCCCTTATTTTTTAGAAAATTTTTGTCCTTAATATTCGCCTCTATCTGGGCCAATCTGTCATCGATGCTCGTCATGCTATTCTTCCCCCGTCAACGCATTCAGATAAACCGATAATTTGTTTTCCTCCAGCAGTTGCCGTGTTTTATAGTCAATAGGTGGAATGATAATCTTCCTTTCACCCTTTACGTTGCTTAATACACCACCTTCAGTTAGCATCTTGATATAACACTGTTTTAATTTCTTTATAGAATCTCCGGTCCATTTAGCTACTGTTTCGCTTTGCGCTATTTTATTTTCAAAGAATTGATTAACATCTCGATCTGTAATGATGTTTTCTCCTATAACAATTGCCTGTCTGTGAACTTCGTAAACAAATTCAAAAAAAAGTCGATCTGTTTTTATGATACTAATGAGAATTAACAGTTTTGCAGTTGCAATATCACCCCGGCAAATGAATGAAATAAGGCAATCTGGCAGACTCTCCAATCGTCTTAGAACCATACCTACGATGCGCACTGCTCGCTCTCTTGTTTTCACTTGAAATAAATTATCTTGAATAGCCATTTTCTTAATGGTAGCCTTATCTATCCCTTCGACCAGCAATTCCGCCGTCCTACGTGTTTCGCTTAACCAGAACAAACGGGTAACCATTCCTGCACTGTATTCCACTGTATAGCCTCCTTGGTCAATACATCACTTTTTTGCTTCGTTCAAATTCCGTTTCGGGCCAGAGGGGAGCTTATCCGGTTTTTCTGCACTCTTGGGGATGGCCCACACGGATGCGTATTTTGTAACCCCCGGTATCCGACCTTCATTGCAAAAAACCTGCACTCTACGAACCGAAATACCCCATTTATTTGCCGCTTCTTGCGCGGTCATATACTCAATCATGCTAAACCCCCACTTGAAAATTCTTACAATCACATATTTCTATATTGTATTCGTTTTAACGAAGAAGTTCAAGGAATATTATGCAGAATTGTACTTAATCTTACTGGTATGTATCTTTATTGCTCAGAATTAAGTAACTAACAGATTAAAATAATATATTTACTAGTGTAAACTTGCTTCAGAAGCCATATATTTCTCCAGAATACTAATTATTGATTTCCCTTTCCAACCTGTCAAATTAATAAAATATCTATAATATTTCTTATTTTTTCATTCTTCCTACCTATTTTTTTGTCCATAAATAAGGCTCCTATTAGCTCCAGAAAAAGCTGAAAAGCCTTCTAGCAAATCGCTAGAAGGCCTGAATTTACTGGAGCGGGCAACGAGATTCGAACTCGCGACCCACGGCTTGGGAAGCCGGTACTCTACCACTGAGCTACGCCCGCTTATTAAGGCGTTAAATTTTAACGCCTTTTTATTATATCGCAAGAAGTCTGAAAAATCAAGGCAGCTTCTTTAGTGCTTCCCCTGC